>CBFHCJ010000464.1:0-5821 GCA_965654005.1 uncultured Streptomyces sp.
GAAAGCTGAAGCGGACCGCGCCACCCGTCGGCGGCTGACCACAGCGGTACCACGACGTCGGACGCGGGGCCCCGCCGGTGTGTCAGGCGTCCACGCGCCGGATGCCGTGGCCGAGGGTGTTCCAGTCCACAAGCGCCGGGCGAAGGGAGGTCGGCGTCCGGGGGCCGGTCACGACCCGCACCGGTACCCGGGAGCACGGGGGCCGGTGCGGCGCGCAGGACGAGGCGTGCCGTGCGTGACCGGGTGCGGATGACACACTGACCGCATGGAAGAGCGAGAATTCCGCAGGTCGGGGCAGCACGCGTCGCTCATCGGCCTCGGCACCTGGCAGCTGGGCGCGGACTGGGGCGACGTCGACGACAAGGACGCCCACGAGGTGCTCGAAGCGGCGGCCGAACACGGGGTCACCTTCTTCGACACCGCCGACGTGTACGGCGACGGGCGCAGCGAGCAGACCATCGCCTCCTTCCTACTGGGCAGGCCCGATCTGCACGTGCTGGTGGCGACGAAGATGGGGCGCCGCGTCGACCAGATCCCGCAGAACTACGTCCTGGACAACTTCCGCGCCTGGAACGACCGTTCGCGGCGCAACCTGGGCGTCGACCGCATCGACCTGGTGCAGCTGCACTGTCCGCCGACGCCGGTCTACTCCTGCGACGAGGTGTACGACGCCCTCGACACGCTGGTCGAGGAGGGCCGTATCGCCGCGTACGGCGTGAGCGTGGAGACGTGCGACGAGGCGCTGACCGCGATCACCCGCCCGAACGTGTCGAGCGTGCAGATCATCCTCAACCCGTTCCGCATGAAACCCTTGCGGCAGGTCCTGCCGGCCGCGCGGGAGGCGGGCGTGGGCATCATCGCCCGCGTGCCGCTCGCCTCCGGCCTGCTGTCGGGCAAGTACACCAAGGACACGGTCTTCGCCGCGAACGACCACCGCTCGTTCAACCGGCACGGCGAGGCCTTCGACCAGGGAGAGACCTTCTCCGGCGTCGACTTCGAGACCGGCGTGGAGGCGGCGGCCGAGTTCGCCGCGCTCGCCCCGGAGGGCTGGACCGCGGCCCAGTCGGCGCTTGCCTGGGTCATCCAGCAGCCCGGCGTGACCACGGTGATCCCCGGCGCACGCTCGGCGGACCAGGCCCGCGCCAACGCCGCGGTCGCCAAGCTTCCCCCGCTTCCACCGGACACGCTCGACGCGATCCGGGACCTGTACGACCGGCGCATCAAGGAGCAGGTCGAGGACCGCTGGTAGGGCGCACGCCGAGGAGAGCGGTCGGTGGGACGTCCCCCGACTGAATCAGGCCGTCAGAGGGCGATGTTCCCTGCCCGGTCAGGCCGGCAGGGCGATGTCTCCCGATCGGTCAGGCCGTCAGGGCGGAGCGTGCCGTGCGTGCCGCGCCGCGCGCGACGGCCCGTACCCGGTACGTGGTCTTGGCCCGGTCGACCACCGGATCGCCGAGCACGATCCGCCCGGCCGCGTACAGCGCGTCGCACTCGTCCGTGGGCAGCGCCATGTGCCGGCCGCCGGACTGCCAGCAGCCGTAGCGGCGCCGTCCGTCGGCGTGCACCGTGAGGAAGACCGGCACGCACGGGTCAATGATCAGGCGCAGCACTTCGGCAGCACGGGAACTGAGCCGAGAGCGCGTCATGGGCGGTCAGCCTTTCGGGGGCACGGGCGGACGGCATCCCGTCCCGAGGGCGAGATGATCTCTACCCCCCCGCATTGTTGCCGAGGGCACTGACAGCGCGCATCCGGCGTGTCGGGGACGCTCCGCGAAGCCAGGCGGTTGCGGTGCGGCAATGTGATGACATTATGACGGCGTACGGTCAACTCCCCGCTGTGCCATCGGTGTTGCGGATCAGTGCAGCGCCTCTCGGAGCGCCGGCAGCAGCTCCTTCGTCGACCACTCCACGTACTCGGTCTGTGTCTCGCCGCCGATCCTGCACCAGCGCGATCTCCGGAAACCGGGCACAGAGGTCCGCCGATCGGGACCGTGGACGTGCCCGAGTCGAAACGGAAGTTCTCAGCCCTCAGAGGGGCATCCCGCCACGTGGCTCGTCACCGCAGCCCGAACCGCTCCACCCAGCCCATCACATCCGCCACGCTCGCGTTGCCGCCGCACACCACCAGACCCAGCCGGGCCCCGTCGCCGACCCTCTTGAGCACCTGCCGGGCCGCGGGCAGCAGGCAGCCCGCGGCGGGCTCGGTCCACACCTTGGCATGCTCGGCGAGTTCGAGGCTGCCGCGCATCGCCTCCGCGTCCGAAACCACCAAAACCTCGGTGACCAGAGCCGACACATGGTCGTAGGTCAGCTGCGAGACGGTCGGTGCGCTCAGGGTGGTCACGATCGACGACAGCTCCACCGGCACCGGCCCGCCCGCCGCCAGCGCATCGGACATGGCCTGGGCGCCCTCCGTCTCCACGCCCCAGACACGTATCCCGGGCCGCAGCGCGTGCAGCGCCGCCGCCACACCGGAGATCAGCCCGCCACCCCCGACGCTCACCAGGACGTCCGTCAACGTGCCTGCGTCCTCGGCGAGTTCAAGACCGACGGTGCCCTGCCCGGCGATCACCATCGGATCGTCGAAGGGGTGCACCAGGGTCAGCCCCTCGTTCCGCAGCCGATCGGCGAGCGCAAACGCCTCGCCCATCCCGTCCGTCACCCGCAGCGACGCCCCCGTCGACGCCACGATCTCGATGGAGCGTGCCGGCGCCGCCCGCGGCATCACCACCGTCGCCTTCACGTCCAGCGCGGCGGCCATGACCGCCAGCGCGATCCCGTGATTGCCGCCGCTTACGGCCACCACCCCCGCGGCCCGCTCGTCCTCGCCGAGCGCCAGCAGCCGCGACGTGGCGCCGCGCGCCTTGAAGGACCCGGTGCGTTGCATCAGCTCCAGCTTCGTGGTCACCCGCACACCGAGCAGTGCGGTGAGCCCTGGGCTTTCCATCGTCGGCGTGCGCACGACGTGCCCGGCTATCCGCTCCCCGACCGCGCGTATGTCCGAGATCCCGATCAACGCCCTACCTCCCATGACAGTTCCATACGGCTACGACGCCTCTGTCGCCCTACCTCACCCTCGCACGCACCGCCCCGGAATTCCGGTGGTCGCCGATTTCCCGTGGCAGCCGATGTGCCCGCACCGCGCGCACCGCCGCAGAGGGCAACCACCAGCCGCCCGCCTCGTCGCACTCCACGCAGCCGGTGCCGCTCGGTGGGATGCTCGGGTCGATACCGTTCACTGTGGTCATGACGCTTGCGGTGAGGTCTCCGAAGCCGATCGCGGCTCGGCGTCGGCTCGATGACGTCGGACTCCGCGGCGGTCAGCGGCAGCCGTGCCTGGAACCGCGTGTCGCCCGGCACCGAGTGGACAGATCATGGTCAGAGAGGCAGCTATGACCCGCCCGATCACCGTGGGAGTGGACGGAACACCGGAGAGCGTCGCCGCGGCGGCTTGGGCGGGCCGGGAGGCGGTGCGCCGGGGCCTGCCGCTGAGGATCGTGCACGCCTGGCAGTGGCAGTCGTACGACATCGTCCCGACCGCGGATCGGGACACCCAGGCCGGCTGGGTGCGGGAGGCCGTGGAGGAGGCCCGGCGCACGGTCACCGAGCGGCATCCGGGGCTGACCGTGACCGCCCAGGTCCTGGAGGGCGGGCCGGCCGGGACACTGGTCGCCGAGGCGGCCGCGGCCGAACTGCTGGTGCTGGGCTCGCGCGGGCACGGCGCGGTCGTGGGCTTCCTGCTCGGCTCCGTGGGCCGGCGGGTGATCGCCGAATCCGCCCGGCCGGTCGTGCTGGTGCGCTCCGACGACAGGGCCGCGGCCGAGGCGGCGGGCCGAGAGATCGTCGTCGGCCAGCACGGGGACCCGGACGACAGCGCGCCCGCCCTCGGATTCGCGTTCGAGACAGCGGCGGCCAGGGGAGCGGGCGTTCGTGTCGTACGGGCCTGGAGCCTGCCGCCGGTGTTCGCTTACAGCCCCAGCTCACTGAAGCTGCTCGACGAAGCCGGTGGCCTGGAGCCGTACGAGAGAAAGGGGCTCGACGAGGCTCTGCGGCCCTGGCGGGAGCGCTTCCCCGGCGTGCCGGTGACCGAGCACCTGGAGATGGGCAGCGCGGGCCAGGTGCTGCTCTCCGCGGCCGGCCACGCCCAGCTCGTGGTCGTGGGACGCCACGCCTCCCGGGCCGTGGGGCCGCGCATCGGCTCCGTGGCGGACGCGCTGCTGCACCACGCGCCCTGCCCGGTGGCCGTGGTACCGCCCGCCTGACCGCCGGTCCGGCGCGAGGCCGGACCCGCCTGTCCGTACGCCCTACAGGGCGCGGTCCAGCAGCGCCAGCAGTTCCTGCCAGTGGCGTTCCGCCGCCTCCGGGTGGTAGGAGTCGGTGTCGGCCTGGGTGAAGCCGTGGCGCGCCCCGGTGTAGACCTCGCACCGATGGCGGACGCCCGCCTCGAAGAGCGCCTTGTCCAGCCGTTCGATCTGCTCCGGCGGCAAGGCGTGGTCCTGGTCGGCGTGGCCGAAGTACGCCTCCGCGGTGATGCGGCCGACCATCAGGTGGGGGCTGTCGGGGGTGTCGGTCGCCAGTCCTCCGCCGTGGAAGCCGGCCACGGCGGCGACCCGCTCCGGGTGGTCGGCGGCGGTGCGCAGCGCCAGCCGGGCGCCCATGCAGTAACCGGTGACGCCCACCGGACCGTCGGCGGCCTGCGGGCAGGCGGCGAGCCACTTAAGGTAGGCGTCGGCGTCACGGGCGGCCGGCTCGGGCGTCAGCGACTGGATGAGCGGAATGATCTTCTGGAAGAGCTCCGGACGCGCGGAGAGGTCGATGAAGTCGGGCAGTTCGACCACGGGCGCGCGCCCGTTGCGGTAGAAGACGTTGGGCACGAGGACGGTGTAGCCGTTCTCGGCGAGACGGTCGGCCATCTTCCTCAGGTGCGGGCGAAGCCCGAAGGCGTCCATATAGAGCAGGACGGCGGGGTGGGGGCTGTGGTCGTCCGGATGGGCCAGGTAGGCGTCGGCCGTGCCGTCCTGGGTGGGGATGTCGACGGACGTGCCACGGATGGCGGACATGTGCTGTTCTCCTGACTCTCGACGCCCGGCCGTCCGGGGACCGGCCGGATGCTTCGAGCGCCATCATCGCAGCCGCTCACCCGGGCAGTACGGGACCCCCCTCTCTAAGATCGCTCAGCTCCTCCTCGGCCCGCACGGTGGGCCGGAACACAGCAACTGACGTCTGTGGTGGCCGGCGTGGACGCCCTTCGGCACGAAGGTGACGGTGTCGCCGTCGGTGGAGTGCGCGATCCGCATCTCCGCCACGGTCGGTCAGTGGGAGCGGTCCCGCGGTGCGGCGCGGGCGGGGTGCCCGGATGGCGGCCACTGGTGGACGGGCGGACGATGGAGTGGTAAAGGCCGGTCAGTACGGAGGGAGCTGTCATGCTCGAGGTAAGGGCAGCCGACAAGCCGGACGAGCGGCGCGATTTCCCCCGCGGTCATCTGGAGGCCGTGCATATGACGGGACTCGACTTCGCCATCGGAACCTTCGAGCCCGGCTGGCGCTGGTCGGAGTCCGTCGCCCCGATCGCCGGGACGGAGAGCTGCCAGATCCACCACACCGGCTGTGTCGTCCGGGGACGTATGCGTCTTCGCATGGACGACGGTACGGAGGCCGAGGCGGGACCTGGTGACCTCTTTGTGATCACCCCCGGGCACGACGCGTGGGTCGTCGGCGACGAACCATGCGTGATCTACGACTTCGCGGGTCCGATGGCGGAGTAGTACGCGAAGGCGGCCCAGGGTTAGCAGGGAAGGAGCAGGGCCGGGTGGCCCTGCGG
>CBFHCJ010000465.1:0-5820 GCA_965654005.1 uncultured Streptomyces sp.
GTCCTGCACCACCTGCGGCGCCTGCGTCGAGCAGTGCCCGGTGGACATCGAGCACGTCGACCACATCGTCGACATGCGCCGCTACCAGGTCATGATCGAGTCGGCGTTCCCGTCCGAGGCGGGCACGATGCTCAAGAACCTGGAGAAGAAGGGCAACCCCTGGGGCCTGGCCAAGAAGCAGCGCCTGGAGTGGACCAAGGAGGTCGACTTCGAGGTGCCGGTCGTCGGCCAGGACATCGAGGACCTGTCCGAGGTCGAGTACCTGTACTGGGTCGGCTGCGCGGGCGCCCTGGAGGATCGGGCCAAGAAGACCACCAAGGCCTTCGCCGAGCTGCTGCACATCGCGGGCGTGAAGTTCGCGATCATGGGCGGCGACGAGAAGTGCACCGGTGACTCCGCCCGCCGTCTGGGCAACGAGCCCCTGTTCCAGGAGCTCGGCATGGAGAACGTCATGGCGCTGAACATGGCGTTCGGCGAGGAACTGGACGACGACGGCAAGGTCACGCCGGAGTCGAAGAAGCCCAAGTCGGCCAAGAAGATCGTCGCCACCTGCCCGCACTGCCTGAACACGATCGGCAACGAGTACCCGCAGCTCGGCGGCGACTACGAGGTCATCCACCACACCCAGCTGCTCCAGCACCTGGTGGACGAGGGCAAGCTGATCCCGGTCACCCCGGTCGAGGGCATCATCACCTACCACGACCCGTGCTACCTGGGCCGCCACAACAAGATCTACACGCCCCCGCGCGAGATCATCGGCAAGGTCCCGGGCCTGCGCAACGAGGAGATGCACCGCCACAAGGAGCGCGGCTTCTGCTGCGGCGCCGGCGGCGCGCGGATGTGGATGGAGGAGCGGATCGGCAAGCGCATCAACAACGAGCGCGTCGACGAGGCTCTCTCGCTGAACCCGGACATCGTCTCCACCGCCTGCCCGTTCTGCCTCGTCATGCTCACGGACTCCGTGAACGGCAAGAAGGCTGCGGCTGAAAGCGGCTCCGCCACGGGCGTCGAGGTCAAGGAGTCCATCCAGGTCGTGGACGTCGCCCAGTTGCTCCTCGACTCCGTCAGGACGCCGGTGGACCCGGCGGGCGAGGCGGAGACGGAGAGCGAGTCGGAGCCCGAGCCGGTGAAGTAACCGGCCGGGTCGACCGACTCGGTACGACCGACGCCCCCGCGCCTTCGGCGGATTCTCGGGTCCCCGCGACTCCCTGAACTCCAGGGTGTTGCGGGGATCAGTAGAACCGGCCCTTCCGGGCATGGGGGCGTCACCTTTTCGGCCGCCAGTCGGCCGCCATTTTTGACCGCCCTATTGGCCGCCCATTTTGACGGCCCTTTTGGCCGCCGTTCGGTCGACCTTTTCGGCCGCCTTTTCGGTCGCCTTTTCGGTCGACCTTTTCGGCCGGGCGGCTACTCGCTCTTCGGACCCGCCTGCTGCACCACCTCGAACGACCAGAGGGTGGAGCCCGTGGCCGCGGGCTTGGGCCGCTCCCCGCCTTCGCCGGCGCCCTGGTGCGCCGCCTTCATCGGGCCCTCGAGCCAGGCCTGGAACGACTCCTCGTCACGCCACCGCGTGTACACCAGGTAGGTGTCGGTCCCCTCGACCGGGCGAAGGAGTTCGAACCACTCGAAGCCGTCGGAGCTCTCCACCGCGTGGGCACGCGAGGCGAACCGCTTCTCCAGGGTCTCCCGCTGCTCGGCGGGGACGGACAGGACGTTGATCTTGACTACGCTCATGGGCCCATCCTGCCCCCGGACCCGGTCCTGGCGTCGCCCACCCCCGTCACCGCGACCGCACGAATTCACCCAACCCACTACAATTCTCACGCGTCCTTGAAGGTCTCCTGATCGCCGGCGCCCCGCGCCCGGGCAGACGGCGCGGGCGGCACGAGCGGGCCGCGCCCACCGACTGCGGATGCCCGACCGGGCATCCCCGCATGCCGCAGGAGAACCCGCACGCCGAACACCACCTGCGCCTCGGCCTCGCCCGGTGCGAAGACATACGGCCCGAGCGCCTTCGGCCTCTCCACCACGGACGACCCGGCCCTGGGCCGCATCCTCATCGGCCGACCTCTGAAGCCCCCATGCGCGGACACACCTCCACGGCCCTGGCGACCGCCCTCGTCACCGCCTGCCTGAGCCCGCTCGCCCTGAGCGCCCCGGCGTCGGCCGTGCTCACCAAGCACTACGACGACTTCAACGGCGACGGCTACCGCGACGTCGCGTACCTCGGTTACAACCGTGACGGCCATGTGGGCGGCGCCGTCAACGTCGTCTACGGCACCGCCCACGGCCTCGACGTCTCGTACCACCGGAACGTCGACCGGGACAGCGCCGGCGTCCCGGGGACGGGCGAGGAGGACGACATGTTCGACGAGAGCATCGCGAGCGCCGACCTGAACAAGGACGGCTACGCGGACCTCGTCGTCGGCAACCCCGTGGAGCACGTGGGCAGTTCGAGGTAGCGGGGCACGGTCACCATCGTCTGGGGCTCCCGCTCCGGGCTGTCCGGCGCTACCGACCTCGCCCCGAGGGGCGGCGCGAACAGGTCGGACGCCCACTTCGGACGCGACCTCGCCACCGGCGACTTCACCGGGGACGGCTCGCCCGACCTCGCGGTCGTCGGCGGCGAGGAGGCCTGGCTGTCCCGGGGGCCGTTCACCAGGTCCGGCTCCACCGGCAGCGTGAGCCTGATCGACAAGACGGACGCGGGCCGACACTCGTACGGCCTCGCCGCCGACAAGGTCGACTTGACGATCCCTTAGGGGATGTCACAGGTCAGCCGCACAGCCGGGCCCGAACCGCAGGGCCCGGCACACGGATCTCCGGGACCAGGTACGTTCGAAGACGTGGCTGGATTCAGGATCGGACGCGGCCGTGCGGGCCGCGCTCCTCAAGCGCGACCGCAACGACCCCCGTACGGACAGCAGGCGCCGCAGGGCCCGTCGTACGGCTACCCCACCGCACCCGCTGCGCCGCCGCAGCAGCAGTACGGCGGCGCACAGCCGTACGCCGGTCACCCCCAGTGGCGGACGCCGCAGGGTCAGGGCGAGCCGGAGTACTTCGGCGACGACGGCCGGGGCTACCCCCGGACCGCGGATCCGTACGCGGCCGACAATCCGGGCCACACGAGGGCCTTCTCCATCGGCGAGGACGCCTACAGCGACGGCGAGACGTACCGCGCGGGCCAGGCCTCGGCGCCGCCGGTCGGTCCGCGCCTGCGCTGGAAGGACCTGTTGCGGGGCATCGTTCTGTCCCCGACCCGGACGTTCCTCCAGATGCGGGACTACACGATGTGGGCCCCGGCCCTGATCGTGACCTTCCTGTACGGCCTGCTCGCGGTCTTCGGCTTCGACGGCGCGCGCAAGGACGCGATCAGCGCCACACTGTCGAACGCGGTCCCGATCGTCCTGACGACGGCCGTGGCGATGGTGCTCAGCACCTTCATCCTGGGCGTGGTCACCCACACCCTGGCCCGCCAGCTCGGCGGCGACGGCGCCTGGCAGCCCACGGTCGGCCTCTCCATGCTGATCATGTCCATCACGGACGCACCGCGCCTGGTCGTCGCGATGTTCTTCGGCGGCGAAGCGTCCTTCGTCCAGCTCCTGGGCTGGGCGACCTGGGTCGGGGCCGGCGCGCTGCTGACCCTGATGGTCTCCAAGTCCCACGACCTGCCGTGGCCCAAGGCACTGGGCGCGTCGGCGATCCAGCTGATCGCGATCCTGTCGATCGTGAAGCTGGGCACGTTCTAGTACGCCCGCACGCCCCGTACGAACCCACGGGAAGGGCCCCGGCGCAGCGCCGCCGGGGCCCTTCCCGTCCGGCTGATCCGTCCGGCTGACCCGTCCCTGACCCGTCCGGCTGACCCGTCCGGCGCCTCTGCGCTGGCCGCACTGCGTGACGAGTGCCAGGCTCCGCTCAGAGCCCCGAGATGACGATGACGAGCGTGATGACGGTGATGAGGGTGATGACGGTGATGACGGTGATGACGGTGATGAAGGGATGATTGGGTGATGAGGGTCCGAGACGCTGCGATCATCCCCATCGCCACGGTCGGTGCCGTCATGGCCGCATCCGCACCCGCGCCGGCCGCCGACACGACGACCACCTTCACCGTGACCGCGACGACGGGCCTGACCATCACGACCCCCGGGACCGGGGCTCTGTCGTCCGCTGCCCCGGGCGGCGAGGCCTCCGGTCAGCTCGGCACGGTGACGGTGAACGACGACCGTTCCCAGCTGGGCACCACCTGGACCGCCACGGTCTCGCTGAGCACCCCCTTCCAGACCGGCGGCGGGACACCCGCCGAGACGTGCGGGGGCAGCTATGTCGAGTACGACCCCGGGCCGGCGACCGCTGAGACCAACCCTTCGCACACCCCCGGAACCGAGGGCACCCTGGCGAGCACCCGCACCGCCTTCTCACGGACCAGCGGCGACGGCGCCAACTCCGTCAGCTGGAATCCCACAGTGGCCGTGTACGTGCCGTCCTCGAAGGTCTCGGGTACCTACGTGGGCACCCTCACCCATTCCGTGGCCTGAGGCCGTACAGCAGGTCTCAGAGCGCTTCCTCGGACGGAGTGACGGGCGCGCCCGACTTGCACACCGCAGGCAGAACACTCCAGGGAAAGTTGATCCAGCAGTCCGTCCGCTTCCACACATACTCGCACTTCACCAGGGAGTGGGACTTCTCGTAGAGCACCGCGGAGCGGACCTCGGCCACGGTCTCGAGGCAGAATTCGCGCACCAGCTTGAGGGTTTTGCCGGTGTCGGCCACGTCGTCGGCGATCAGCACCTTCTTGTCGGTGAAGTCGATCGCGTCGGGAACCGGAGAGAGCATGACGGGCATTTCCAGCGTAGTGCCCACACCGGTATAAAACTCAACGTTGACCAGATCGAGGTTCTTGACCCCCAGGGCGTACGCGAGCCCGCCGGCCACGAAGACGCCGCCGCGCGCGATGCTGAGCACGATGTCGGGCTCGTAGCCGTCGTCGGCGATGGCCTGGGCGAGCTCGCGGACGGCGCGCCCGAACGTCTCGTAGGTCAGGTTCTCCCGTACGTCGGCCATCTCTGGCTCACACCTGCGTCCGATGGAAATTGACGAAGGAGCGCGAGGCGGTGGGCCCGCGCTGCCCCTGGTAGCGCGAGCCGTACCGCTCGCTGCCGTACGGGAACTCGGCCGGCGAGCTGAGCCGGAACATGCACAGCTGCCCGATCTTCATGCCCGGCCAGAGCTTGATCGGAAGGGTGGCGAGATTGGACAGCTCGAGCGTCACGTGCCCGGAGAAGCCAGGGTCGATGAACCCGGCGGTGGAGTGGGTGACGAGCCCGAGCCGCCCGAGGGAGCTCTTGCCCTCGAGCCGGGAGGCGAGATCATCGGGCAGCGAGATGACCTCGTACGTACTGGCGAGCACGAACTCCCCGGGGTGCAGGATGAACGGCTCGTCGCCCTCGGGCTCGACGAGTCGGGTGAGGTCGGCCTGCTCGATGGAGGGGTCGATGTGGGGGTACCTGTGGTTCTCGAACACCCGGAAGTAGCGGTCCAGCCGCACGTCGATGCTCGAGGGCTGCACCATGCTGGGATCGAACGGGTCGATCATGACCCGCCCCTTGTCGATCTCGGTCCGGATGTCCTTGTCTGAGAGAAGCACGACCCGAGAATACGCAAGGCGCGCGGGGCCGCCACAATCGTGACGTCTCCGCGCGCCCGTACCGCTTGCCGCTACTGCTTCTCCAAGATCACCGGCACCGCGCTGCGCAGCCCGGGGCACCGCGGACACCGGACGGTCCGGCCGGGGGCGCGGGGCGCGGGCAGCGGCATCGG
>CBFHCJ010000466.1:0-5803 GCA_965654005.1 uncultured Streptomyces sp.
ACTTCCCGCGACCGTTCAAGATACGCGGGCCGCGCTTTGGGGGACCGCTCGCGTCCCTGGGCGTTCAGCGGCGGTGCAGCCGGTCCCCGCCCGCCAGGATCGCCGCGGCCAGCGCGTCCGCAGCGCCCTGCGCCCCGGTCCGCCGCGGCCCGTGCACCAGGACGAAGTCGACCTTCCCCAGTTCCGGCATGCCGGACCGGTCGGGCACCCGCACCAGCCCCGGGGGGATGAGCCCGCGCGAGTGCGCCATCACGCCGAGCCCCGCCCTGGCCGCCGCGATCAGCCCGTTCAGGCTGCCGCTCGTGCACGCGATGCGCCACTCGCGCCCATGCCGCTCCAGCGCCTCCAGGGCCAGCGCCCGGGTGATCCCCGGCGGCGGGTACACGATCAACGGCACCGGGCGATCGGGGTCCAGACGCAGTCGCTCGGCGCCGATCCACACCAGCTCGTCGTGCCACACCAGCTCGCCCCGCGGATCCTCCGGGCGCCGCTTGGCGAGCACCAGATCCAGCCGTCCGGCCGCCAGGTGCTCGTGCAGCGTGCCCGACAGTTCGACCGTCAGCTCCAGGTCCACCTCGGGATGGTCGTACCTGAAGCCCTCAAGGATCTCCGGCAGCCGGGTCAACACGAAGTCCTCGGATGCGCCGAACCTGAGCCGGCCCCGCAACCGCGTTCCGGTGAAGAACGCCGCCGCCTGCTCGTGCACCGCCAGGATCCGCCGCGCGAAGCCGAGCATCGCCTCGCCGTCCTCCGTCAGCTCCACGGAGTGCGTGTCCCGCAGGAACAGCTGCCGTCCGACCGCGTCCTCGAGGCGGCGCACATGCTGGCTCACGGTGGACTGGCGCAGCCCGAGCCGCCGGGCCGCCTGCGTGAAGCTCAACGTCTGGGCCACCGCCAGGAACGTACGCAACTGGGAGGGGTCGTACACGCCGCCAGGTTATCGCGGAATGCGATGACAGTAAGAAGGGTATGACGGATTCCCGATCACGAAGCGAAGGAGGACGATGGGAAAACACACGACAGTGTCCGGCACCGGACGTACAGCGAAGTAGTGGAGCACAGTGAAACGCCTGCAATGGCCGCGTTGGATGCCCGTCGACCCGTACATCCTCCTGCTGCTGGGGACCGTGGGGCTCGCGGCCCTGTTCCCGGCGCGGGGCACGAGCGCCGATGTCGCCTCCGGCGCCTCCACGGTCGCGATCGCCTTCCTCTTCTTCCTGTACGGGGCCCGGCTCTCCACCCGTGAGGCGCTGGCGGGACTCAGGCACTGGCGGCTCCACGTCACCGTGCTGGCCTGCACCTTCGTCGTCTTTCCGCTGCTCGGCCTCGCCGCCCGCGGACTGGTCCCGGTGCTGCTGACGCACAACCTCTACACCGGCTTCCTGTTCCTCACCCTCGTCCCCTCCACCATCCAGTCCTCGATCGCCTTCACCTCGATCGCCCGCGGCAACGTGCCAGCGGCGATCTGCGCGGGTTCCTTCTCCTCCCTCGCCGGCATCGTCATCACCCCGCTGCTCGCGGCCGTGCTGCTGGGCAACAGCGGCGGCGGGTTCTCGGTGGACTCGCTCGTCAAGATCGTGCTGCAGCTGCTGGTGCCGTTCGTCGCCGGACAGGTGCTGCGCCCGTGGATCGGCTCGTTCGTCACACGGCACAGGAAGGTGCTCGGGCTCGTCGACCGCGGCTCGATCCTGCTGGTCGTCTACACCGCCTTCAGCGAAGGCATGGTGCAGGGCATCTGGCACCAGGTGAGCCCGCTCAGGCTCGGCGGACTCCTCGTCGTCGAGGCGGCGCTGCTCGCTGTGATGCTCGCCCTGACCTGGTACGGCGGCCGGGCGCTCGGCTTCGATCGGGGGGACAGGATCGCGATCCAGTTCGCCGGGTCGAAGAAGTCCCTCGCCTCCGGACTGCCCATGGCCTCTGTCCTGTTCGGCGCGCACGCCTCGCTCGCCGTGCTCCCGCTGATGCTCTTCCACCAGATGCAGCTCATGGTCTGCGCGGTGATCGCCAAGCGCCGCTCCCACGACCCGGAGCGGCAGCCGGTCAGCCCGGGGCCAGCCGCAGCGTCACGAACCGCGGTCACAGGGACACGTTCCGGCTGAGGTTCGCCTGAGCGGGCCTGACGAAGAGCTCGCCGCGCGTGCCGCCGCCCTCCCGGTCGTGGTGCGGGAGGGCGGTGAGCAGCACGGCCGTGCGGACCAGGGCCGGGACCTGGGCTCGCAGGGCACCGCTGCCGATGCCAGACTGACGACGTGGCCGTCTGCCCTCCGCCGGGCCTCTACCTGCCCGTACGCATGACGTGGCACGGTGGCCAGGTATCGCCATGTGGGAGGTCTCTCACATGAAGATCTGCATACGGGATACCGTTCTCGCCCTGGTCGCCGCGTCGACGGCCGTCGCCCTCGCGGCCTGCGGACAGGGCGACGGAAGCGGCGCCGATGGCGGGAGCCCCCCGAAGATCGGGCTGCTGATGCCGGACGCCACCACGGCTCGCTGGGAGACGGACGACAAGCCCCTGCTCGAGAACAGGATCCAGCAGTTGTGCCACGAGTGCACGGTCGAGCACGTCAATGCCAGGGGTGATGTGGCCACCCAGCAGCAACAGGTGGACTCCATGATCACCAAGGGGGTCAATGCGATCGTGCTCGTGGCCGTGGACGCCAGGTCGCTCGGGACGGCGGTCAGACACGCGGACCAGGCGGGCATCCCGGTGATCGCCTACGACCGCCTCGTCGACGGCCCGATAGCCGGATACGTCTCCTTCAACGGTGAGGAGGTCGGCAGGCTTCAGGGCAGCGCCCTCCTGAAGGCCATGGGCCACAAGGCGGACGGCGGCCAGATCGTCATGATGAACGGTGACCCCGCCGATCCCAACGCGCTCTCGTTCAAGAAGGGCGCCCTGTCCGTGCTCAAGGGCAGGGTCAAGATCGGCAAGACGTACGACACACCCATGTGGCGCTCGGAGACCGCCAACCTGAACATGTCAGGAGCCATCTCCGCCCTCGGCGCAGGCAACATCGACGGCGTCTACGCCGCCAACGACGGCCTCGCCGCCGGCAGCATCTCCGCTCTCAAGGCGAACAAGGTCAGCCCGCTGCCGCCCGTCACCGGCCAGGACGCCGAACTCACAGCCGTACGGCGCATCGTCGGCGGCGACCAGTACATGACCGTCTACAAGCCCTTCCCGCCCGAGGCATCCGCGGGCGCAGCCATGGCCGTGGCCGCTGCCCGTGGTGAAAACCTGAGCCGCACCGCCACCGGCACAGTGCGGACCAGCACCGGGAAGACGGTTCCGGCCGTCCTGCTCACCCCGGTGTCCGTGAGCGCGGACACCATCAAGGACACCTTGGTGAAGGACGGCGTGTACACCACCCGGCAGATCTGCATCCCGCCTCTCATAGCGGCCTGCGCCAAGGCCGGACTCGTCGGATAGGCCGCATCCCCGCGGCCGGTCCGGGGAAGGAGATGGTTCACGTGCCGGCTCAACCCCTGCTGGCGCTGCACGGCGTGAGCAAGCGCTTCGGCATCGTCCAGGTCCTCACCGACATCGAGCTGGAGCTTCGGGCCGGCGAGGTCGTCGCGCTGCTGGGCGACAACGGGGCCGGCAAGTCCACCCTGGTCAAGGTGATCTCGGGCGTCGCACCCGCGGACAAGGGCGTCATCGAATGGGAGGGCCGGCCGGTCCACATCAGGCGCCCGCACGTCGCCCGGGAACTCGGCATCGCCACCGTCTACCAGGACCTCGCCCTGTGCGGAAACCTCGACGTCGTCGGCAACCTGTTCCTCGGACGGGAGATCCGCAGGTTCGGATTCCTCGACGAGGTGGAGATGGAACGCCGCACCCGGCACCTGCTGCAGCGCCTGGCCACGGGCGTCCCCGATCTGCGTGCCCCCGTCGTCTCCCTGTCCAGCGGCCAGCGGCAGACGGTCGCCATCGCCCGCTCGCTCCTCGGGAACCCGCGGGTCCTTCTCCTGGACGAGCCGACCGCGTCCCTGGGCTTCGAACAGACCACCGAGGTCCTGGATATTGTGGACGATCTACGGGATCGCGGTGTCGGTGTCCTGCTGATCAGCCACAACATGAGCGATGTCAAAGCCCTCGCGGACCGGGCAGCGGTGCTGCGGCTCGGTCGTAACAACGGCTTCTTCAACGTGAACACCGCTTCCCAGGAGCAGATCATCTCCTCCATCACCGGTGCCACCGAGAACGTGCCCCGCCGGATGGCTCACCGGGAGGAGGAGTGGTGAAAGGGATGCGCAAGAGAGCGGACACCGCACAGCCCGACCCCGCGACCGCCACCGCCGAGTCCCGCCGGTCGCGCGGCGGGAGGGCCGCCGCCCGTGCCCTGGAGGGCTGGGCCGCCGCGTTCCGGCGCAGGCTCATCGCCGGCGAACTGGGCTCGTTCCCCGTGATCCTCGTCCTGCTCGCGGTTTGGATCGTCTTCCAGTCCCTCAACGAGAACTTCCTCTCACCCAGGAACCTGTCCAACCTCAGCGTGGACATCGTCGGCACGGGCCTGATCGCGGTCGGCATCGTGTTCGTGCTGCTGATCGGCGAGCTCGATCTGTCGGTCGGCTCGATCAGCGGTCTCGCGGCGGCTCTGTTCGCCGTGCTGAACGTGAACTACGACGTACCGGAGTGGCTCGCCGTGATCGTCGCGGTGCTCGCGGGCACGGCGGCGGGGACCGTCCAGGGCTTCTCGTTCGCGAAGACCCGAGTGCCCGCGTTCGTCGTCACGCTCGCGGGGCTGCTGACCTGGAACGGCCTCATGCTCTACATCCTCCGCACCAGCGGCACCGTCAACCTCGACGAGAACGGCCTCGTCGCCAACCTGACCAGCTACTACTTCGGCAACGACGGCGTCGCCTACGGCGTGGCTGCCCTAGGCTCGGGCCTGGTCTTCCTCACCTCCTACCAGGACCGGCGACGCCGCATGGATGTCGGCATGCCGCACCGCTCGCTCTGGGAGATCGGGGCGCGCACGGGAGTGGTCGCGGTGATCGCGTTCGCCGCCGCGTATGTGCTCAATCGGTTCCTGGGACTGCCGCTGGCCCTGCTGATCTTCATCGTCGTGGTGGCCGGCCTGGACGTCGTCCTTCGCCGTACGTACTACGGGCGACAGGTTTACGCGCTCGGCGGCGGCGTAGAGGCGGCCCGCCGTGCCAGCCTGAGGGTCGTACTGGTGCAGACCGCGGTGCTCGCGGTCTCGGGCACGATGGCGGCGGTCGGCGGACTGTTCCTCGCCTCGCGGATCACCTCGGTGAGCCAGTCCTCGGGCTCAGGCGTGCTGCTGCTGAACGTCATCGCGGCGGCGGTCATCGGGGGCACCAGCCTGTTCGGGGGACGCGGGACGACCTGGTCGGCGGTGCTAGGCACGCTGGTCATCCAGTCGATCGCCTCGGGCATGGCGATCACGGGCACCCCTGTCGCCGTCCAGTTCGTGATCACTGGTGGAGTGCTGTTCGCCGCCGCGGTCATCGACTCCCTGTCGCGCCGCTCCCAGGAGGCACACGGCCGGGCCTGAGGAGTCCGGTCACGGCGCATCGTCGCGTTCATGCGGGGCGACCCCCCTCAAACGATCGCGGGCTGTGTCCGGCGGTCACCCTCATGCGTGGTCGGTGCCGGAGGACGGCGGCGCGGCAGAGGCAGCAGAGCAGGACACCTCTGTTCTCCGGCGTCGGGGCCGGGGCGCCGCCGGATCTGCGGCGCACCAGGTGCGTCCGGGTCGTTCGACGGCACCTGGAGGGTGTAGCCGGCCGGGCATGCCGGGCCGGGGTCGCCCTTGGGGGCCTGGGGGCCGGGCTC
>CBFHCJ010000467.1:0-5787 GCA_965654005.1 uncultured Streptomyces sp.
CAGGACTCGCTGTGTCGAATCAGACGGTCAAAAACGCCACGCCGCCGTCGCCGACCCGGGACCGAGCGCCCCGACCGTGCCGTCGGGCCACAGCACCTCGACATCGACGCCGTGGCTGCGGGCATACGCCACCAAGTGGGCCGTCGCGTCCCGCCCGTCGGACGGGGAGCCGTCCCACACCGCCAGCAAGCCGGCGCACGAACGCAGCAGCAACTCGTCCGCGCCCACGCAGGCATCCCGGTCGGCCGGGTCGTATTCCAGCAGCCGCACCTGCTGCGAGAGGAGCAGCAACTCACCGGCCGCCTCGCGGTCCGGCTCGGTGAGTCCGGCGGGCACGCCGTTGTGGGCCGGGAGCACGGTCACCAGACTCAGTCCCGCCTCGCGGGCGGCCCGTCCGAACGTGACGGGCAGTCCTTGCCCGGCGCGTACCAATCCGGCCTTGCCCGCTCGGGCGAAGTCGGCGAGTCTTGTGCGCAGTTGCTCTTCGATCAGCGCGAGCGTCGGCACGGTGAGACCCGAATGCCCCACGACAGCGATCACTCTTGGCAGTCCTTTCTTCCGATCACGCAGCGGTCATGGCAACGCATGTCTTCCCACCCCATGGTGGTCGGGCAACGCATGACTTGATCGTCAAAGGCGTGCGGGGGATGTGTGAGGGGTCCACCGGACGGTTTTCAGGGCCGGACGGCCCTTGTTCCGGCACGAGAAGTGTGCGGCACGCGAGCCGTGTTCGTTGCCGGCGCCCATAGCGGGACGTTCGGCCCTGACCGGCCCTGCCGGCAGGGACTGTTCGGTCCTGTCCGGACCGCGTACCCCTTTGGCGATCCCCTTTGGCGATCATGTGGCGCGGGCCGCCAGGCGCCGTGTCCGCTCCCGCACACTTCTGTCGGCCTGGCCCTGGCAGTGTGGTCGGAGTCCGGCTACATCGCCGCGTTCATCCGCACCGCCAACGCCGTCCACGACGTGCCCGAAGGACGGCCGATCCGGGAGGTGCTCCCCATCCGTGTCGCCGTCACGCCGGGCCTGGAGTTCGACGCGGAGACCGCACGGCAGCGGGCGATCGCCGACGCCCATCCGCCCGACGAGGAGCCCCACACCGAGCCGCGCGACACCCGCGCGGGACGAGGACGACCGGCGCCGTCCGGACTGGGCACACCCGGACGGCGGCGTGGCTCAGCCCAACGACGCCTTGAGCACACCGAAGGCCGTCCTCGGGTACACGCGCTGCACTCCGCCCTCACTGCGGGACGCTTCTGCGCAGGACCTGGTCGAGGCCGACCGCGACGACGACTAGGGTCCCGGTCGCCACGTCCTGGTAGAGACTGTCGATACCCGCCTGGGTGAGGCCGGAGCGGAGCACGTTGACGATGAGGGCGCCGATGAGGGTGCCGACGACGCTTCCCCGGCCGCCGAAGAGGCTGGTTCCGCCGATGACGACGGCGGTGATGCTCTCCAGGTTCGCGGTCTCGTAGGAGTTGGGGTCGGCGTTGGGGATGCGGCCGAGGGCCTGCCAGGCGGCGATGCCGTAGAGGAACCCGGCGGTGACGTACACCGAGAGGACCGTGCGCCGCACGTTGATGCCGGTCAGCCGGGCGGACTCGGGTGCGTTGCCGACGGCGTAGATGTGCCGGCCCCAGGCCGTGTTGGCGAGCACGTACCAGAAGAGCGCGTACAGGCCCACTAGCAGGAACGTCCCCCAGGTGAGGAGAACCGCACCGAGTTGGACGCCGTTTCCCCAGAACAGGAGCAGATCGGTGGTCACCTGATAGCTGCGCGAATGGGAGTAGAGCCTGCTCACGGCGAAGACGACGGTCAGGGCACCCAGGGTCACGATGAACGGGGGCAGGTTCAGCCGGGCCACGAGCAGGCCGTTCACCAGTCCTACGAACGTCGCCACGACCAGGCCGAGCAGCAGGGCCACCGCAGGGTTGCCGCCCTCGAAGGCGAGTTTGGCCATGACGATCGTGCCGAGGACCGCGATGGCGCCGTTCGCAAGGTCGATACCGGCGGTGAGGATGATCAGGGACTGGCCCAGTGCCAGCGTACCGATCACGATGGACTGCTGCAGTACCAGTGAGAGGTTCTGGGGCGTCAGAAACGTCTCGGTGGTGATCGAGAAGATCACCACGGCGAGAATCAGGGCGGCGAGCGGTCCGATCGTCGGTGTGCGCTGGGCGTACCGGAGCATGTCGCGCAGTCGGGTGCCCACCGTACGGTCGGCGGCGGGGGTGGTGACGGGTGATCTCATGAGCTGTCTTGATCCCTATCCCTTCGCCCCCTATGCATCCCCTTGACCCTCTCTGCGTCGGTACGTCAGCCCCAGCAGTGCCGGAGCGCCCAGGCCGTGCTCTGGGACGCCAGTCCGTCCACCGGCTTGTCGGTGATGAGCACCGTGCCCGTGTCCGAGAATCCATGCGGCTTCTTCCCGCTCCTGGCGTACCCGACGACCGCGTCGACACCCCGCTTGGCCATCGTGACCGGGAACTGCATGACCGTGGCCGCGTACTTGCCGGACCTGACATCACGGACGCCGTCGCATCCGCCGTCGATGGAGCCGATGGTCACCTTGCGGGTGAGGCCACGCGCAGCGATGGCCGCGGAGGCCCCGCCGGCCACCGGCTCGTTGATCGTGTAGACCGTGTTGATGTCGCTCGTGCGCTCCAGCAGGTTCTCCGTCGCGGTCTGCGCCGGATTGCGTTCGCCATTGGTGTTCGCCTGCCCACGGATCGCCGGAGAGTCGTTCGTGATCCCGAAGCCCTTGAGGAATCCATCGTGGCGCTGCTGGCTGACGGTGGAGTCGTCCGTGCCGTCCAGCATGATCACCTCGGGTGGCCGGCCGGCGAGCGCGGCCCTCAAGTAGGCACCCTGGAGGCGTCCCGCCTTGACGTTGTCCGTCGCGTAGGTGGCGTCGGTCGCGCTCGGCGGCTCGGTCGTGGAGTCCAGCGCGATCACCACAATGCCCTGTCGGCGGGCCTCCGCGATGGCGCTCAGGAGCCCCGTGCCATTCGACGGGGTGATGAGGATGCCCTTGACCCGGCGGGAGATGAGGCTCTCCATCGCGGCGACCTGGCCCTCGTTGTCGCCGTCGTACCGGCCGGACAGCGCGATGAGCTGGGCGTCGTTCTTCTTCGCCGCCGCCACGGCGGCCTCGCGCATGGTGACGAAGAAAGGATTGGTCTCGGTCTTGGTCACCAGGCCGATCGTGAACTTCCCCGTCCTCTCGCCACCGGTGTCGCTCTGCCCCCCGCCGCAGCCGGCGGCGCCGAGCAGGAGGCCCCCCGCCACGAGAAGCGCAGCTCCCCGCCGGCAACGCCGGCGCGATGTGCGCTTGCAGCCCGTACGGTCGTCGTGTGTCATGGTCACGCCCTCCTCCGACCGGCCCCAACGTCACACGAGCCTCTGTCCCTACATCATGTGTCGAGATTATTCCGAAAGGTCACGTCAGGGCGCTTTGACCTACTGTTGACTACGGGTCGTGACTACGGATGGGGTTTCCGCCGAAGCCTTGCGGTCTCACCGCCGTCGTCCGGAGAAGGCGAGGTACGCGTGACCGGTCCGCCGCTGCTGGCGCTGCGCGGCATCTCCAAGCGGTTCGGCGCCGTGCAAGCCCTCAAGGAGGTCGAGCTGGAGGTCCACAAGGGTGAGGTCGTCGCCCTTCTGGGGGACAACGGCGCCGGCAAGTCCACTCTCATCAGGGTCGTCGCGGGCGTCACACCCGCCGACACCGGGGTCATCGAGTGGGAGGGCCGGGCCGTGCAGATCAGGACCCCTCAGGTCGCCCAGCACCTCGGTATAGCGACGGTGTTCCAGAACCTCGCGCTGTGCGACGGCCTCGACGTCGCCGAGAACCTCTTCCTCGGCCGGGAGCGGAGACGACCCGGAGCCCTGGGCCGCCTCTTCCGGCTGATGGACAAGGGCAGCATGCGCAGGGAGGCGCGCCGGCAGCTCGACGCACTGGGCATCCGCGTCCCCGACGTGCGTGTCCCCGTCGCCACACTGTCGGCGGGCCAGCGGCAGACGGTCGCGATCTCCCGCGCGCTCCTCGGCGAACCGAAGGCCGTCCTCCTGGACGAGCCCACCGCCGCACTCGGCCTCCAGCAGGCGGGCCACGTCCTCGACCTGGTCGACGAGCTGCGTGAGCAGGGGATCGGGGTGATCCTCATCAGCCACAACATGGGAGACGTCAAGGCCGTCGCGGACCGGGCGGCGGTGCTGCGGCTCGGCAGCAACAACGGCTTCTTCCATGTGCCCACCACGCCCCAGGACCGCATCATCTCCTCCATCATCGGCGTCGAGGGCAGACACTGATCCGTGCCGGACACCGGCCCCTACCGGGCTCGGGCGACGAGGAGAGCGACGTCATCGTGGTCGTCGGGGTGGCGCAGGCCGTACAGCAGCAGGTCGCAGGTCTCTTCCAGGGGGCGGAGGGGTTCGTCGAGGAGGCCGAGGAGAGTGCTCAGACGATCGTCGATGGGGTGGTGGCGGGTCTCGACGAGGCCGTCCGTGTAGAGGACCAGCAGATCGCCGGGGGTGAGGTCGACAGTGGTGGTCTCGAAGGGGATGCCGCCGACGCCGAGCGGGGCCCCGGAGGGCAGGTCGAGCAGTTCGGGGGCGTGACCGGGGCGGGCCAGCGCGGGCGGCATGTGCCCCGCGTTGGCCATGCGGCACCGCAGGTGGTGGGGGTCGTAGACGACGTACAGGCACGTGACGATGTAGTGCTCCAGGTCGCAGGTGATTTTGTCGAGGTGCTGGAGCACCGTCTCGGGGGGCAGGTCCAGGTCCGCATAGGCGCAGGTAGCGGTGCGCAGCCGGCCCATGGTGGCGGCGGCGTCGATGCCGTTGCCCATGACATCGCCGACGACCAGCGCGGTCTTGTCGTCGGTCAGGGGGATGACGTCGTACCAGTCGCCGCCGACCTCGCTGGTGGCCTGGGCCGGCTGGTAGCGGGTGGCGAGTTCGAGGCCGTGCTGGTCCTGTGGGTGTTTGGGGAGCAGGCTGCGCTGGAGGGTGAGGGCGGTGTTGCGCACGCTCTGGTACCAGCGGGCGTTGTCGATGGCCACGGCGGCGCGACCGGCCAGCTCACTGGCCAGTACGACGTCGTCCTCGTCGAACGGGTGGGGGTTACGGGTGCGCTTGAGGTCGAGCGCGCCGAGCACTTCACCGTGCGCGGTCAGCGGCACCGCGAGATAGGAGTGGACGCCGGCGCGGGCCAGCAGCGAGGTCGCCTCGGCGTCACGGGCGATGTGCCGTAGATCCTCGTCGCCCACGTGGCGCACCATGATCGGCCGGCCGGTGTGGACGCACAGGGTGACCAGGCGGTCGCCGTCGTAGGCGGCGAGGTGGCCGGGTGGGTCGGCGGCGCGGAGGGCCACGGTGGGCTGGGCCGCTTTGAGGGCCAGGGAGCGGAAGAGCTCCGGCCCGTTGTTCGGTTTGCTGGTGCGGCGGCAGGCGAGGGCGGAGTCAAGGATGTCCACGGCGACCACGTCGGCCAGCTCGGGGATGGCGATATCGGCCAGTTCGCGGGCGGTCCGGTCCACTTCCAGGGTGGTGCCGACACGTGTGGAGGCGTCGGCGATGAGGGCCGCGGCGAGGCGGCGGTCGTCGCTGGAGCGCACGAGGTATCGGTGCGGGCGGTCCGTCATCAGGCGGCGGATCTTGCGGAAGTCACCGGAGGCGGCGTGCCGGCCGGCGACGACCACCTCGATGTGGGAGGCGAGCTGCTCGACCTCCTCCAGGATGTGCGAGGAGAAGAGCACGGTGCGGCCCTCGTCGCCCATGCGCCGCAGC
>CBFHCJ010000468.1:0-5759 GCA_965654005.1 uncultured Streptomyces sp.
GCGGGGGCCGCCGCCCCGGAGCGGGCGCGCGAGTGGGCGCTCGCCCGGCAGTGGCCCGCGGACGCGGTGCACGCGCTGTGCACGGTGCTGCGCAGCCGGGGGCGGACGCTGGGGGTCGTCACGTTTCTGCGGGGTGCGGGGCGCAGCCAGTTCGAACGGGCCGACGCGGTGTACGCGGAGGACGTGGCGGTGCGGATCGCCGCCGCGTTGGACTTGGCGGACGTGGTGCAGGCTACGTAGCTGCCCGCAGTCGTGCCGCGCGACCCACCCCCGGGCGACCCGGACGCCGGGCACCGACCAACCCCAGGGCAACCCCGACCCCGAGGGCACGGCTGCCCGCGGCCACGGCCGCCACGGCGGCTACCCCTGGTGGTAGAAGATCCGGTCGGCGTATTCACGGAACACCCTGGCGTTCCACTCGTGGCCGCCGTCCACGTTGCCCGACCTCAGGAGGGGCGGTTCGATGCCGCGGTCCGCGAGGGTGGCCGCGGCCGTGGCCATGACCGCCTGGAGCAAAGCCGTGGTGACGACCGTGGAGGCGGGGGCGAAGGGCGCCGAAACGGTGTCGAGACGGAGTTCCGCGTCGCCCACCGCGATCTTCGAGTCGAGCACGATGTCGCAGTGGTCCTTGAGATACGTGCCGGACGCGTGCCGCGACTTCGTCTCCGTGGCGTACGCCACGGAGGTCACTCCCACGACCTTCACACCCAGCGCGCGGGCACTCATCGCCATCTCCACGGGGAGCGCGTTGCGGCCGGACAGGGAGATGATCACCAGGAGGTCGCCGGCCCGGAGAGGGCTGGCGTCGACGACGGCGCTCGCCAGTCCGTCGACCCGCTCCAGCGCGGAGCCCA
Organism: uncultured Streptomyces sp.; assembly: GCA_965654005.1. Lineage (GTDB taxonomy): Bacteria > Actinomycetota > Actinomycetes > Streptomycetales > Streptomycetaceae > Streptomyces. Next base: position 855 of record CBFHCJ010000468.1, read on the forward strand.
GCGTCGCCGGCATGACGTCCACGCCGACGGCCCCGGGCACCGGGAGCAGGTTCATCAGGGCGAGGCCGCCCGCGCGGTAGACGAGGTCCTGGGCGGCCAGCGAGGAGTGCCCCGCGCCGCAGGCGAACAGCCGGCCGCCGGAGGCGACGGTGTCGGCGATCAGCGTGCCGGCCGCCGCGATCGGCTCCGCGTCCTCGTCCCGCACGCGCCGCAGCAGCCCGATCGCCGCGTCGAAGAACCGCCGGGCCGGCTCACTCCCGCCCTGCGGCTCCCCCACCCTCGGCTCCTCGCTCATCGTTCGAAGCCCCTTCGAAGTCTCGGCACCGGCGGCCCCAACGACCCGTGGCGCGGATCACGTTGCGGTCTGGACCAGTGGGATGTCAATACTGCCTGGAGGTGCGGGGAGCGGCCCCGCGGCGACGCACGGAGTACCCCGTGGCGCCGCCTCGTAACCCTGTGGTTTCATCGCCGCGCCCCCGTCGTCAGTGGGATGCGTCAGAATTGACGGCAGGGCCAGCGCACACGCCGGTGAGCCGTCGAGCCTCCGGCAGATCTCATCGAGGGGCACGTATGTCCGGACTGATCGACACCACGGAGATGTATCTCCGCACCATCCTCGAGCTCGAGGAAGAAGGCGTGGTCCCCATGCGCGCCCGCATCGCCGAGCGGCTCGACCAGAGCGGCCCGACGGTCAGCCAGACGGTGGCACGGATGGAGCGCGACGGTCTCGTGTCGGTCGCCGCGGACCGTCACCTGGAGCTCACCGGCGAGGGCCGCCGCCTCGCCACCCGCGTGATGCGCAAGCACCGCCTCGCCGAGTGCCTGCTGGTCGACGTCATCGGTCTCGAGTGGGAGCAGGTGCACGCCGAGGCGTGCCGCTGGGAGCACGTGATGAGCGAGGCGGTCGAGCGCCGGGTCCTGGAGCTGCTGCGCCACCCCACCGAGTCGCCGTACGGGAACCCGATTCCGGGTCTGGAGGAGCTGGGCGAGAAGGACGGCGCGGACCCGTTCCTGGACGAGAGCATGGTGTCGCTGGCCGAGCTGGACCCCGGCGCGGACGGCAAGACGGTCGTCGTACGGCGTATCGGCGAGCCCATCCAGACGGACGCGCAGTTGATGTACACGCTGCGGCGTGCGGGAGTGCAGCCCGGCTCGGTGGTCAGCGTGACGGAGTCCCCGGGCGGTGTCCTGGTCGGCAGCGGCGGCGAGGCGGCCGAGCTGGAGTCCGACATCGCGTCCCACGTCTTCGTGGCCAAGCGCTAGGCGCACCCCCGACCCCACATCCCCGACCCCACATCCCCGACCTCACACCCCCGACCTCACATCCCCGGCTGAGACCCCCCACTTCACGCCCCGTCAACCTCTCTGACGCCAGGGGCAGTTGTGATCATTTCGCGATCCTACTGAAACCAAGATTCAGTGCGCGGAATTGCAGCGCGCGAGCCGTTGGCATGCGAGGCTGTTGCGTGAGGCATATGACCTGATGGCTCTTGACCGGGATGTGACAGAGATGCCACCTGGTCAGGGAGGGGGCCAAGGATGGGGCGGGGAGGATGTGCCGTACACGCGGGAAGGGCCCCGGCGCCCTTGAGCGCCGGGGCCTGTCCTCCCCTGTGCTGACCCGGAGCCCCGAGCTCCCAGGGTCATCCCCCTCGGACCGGTTTTCCCCGAGCGGTCCGCCTCCCGCTGAAGATCTCCCCACGCAGGAGACGGCCAATCCATAAGGAGTGTCACTCGAAGGAGGGGTGTTGGCCCCGAAAACGGTACTTTCGAATACATATTCGATAATATGAGGGAGACGGCCTCGCGAGGCCGAGCTCTGTGACAACTGGTGCGTTCGGTGACGGAGTGAGCAACGGGCACCAGCGGTGACCAGCGACAACCAGCAGAAGCAGAACGACAGCGGCAGTACGACGAGCGCGTGGACCGGCCGTGCCGAACGGAAGGAAGCGGTCCGAGCGGAGCAGGGGGTGCCAGGAGGATGGTGCGGCGCATCGACGTGACCGGAGCGGGCGGCGTACGCCTCGCCGCCTGGGAGTTCACCGACCCTCCCAAGACCGGGGAGAGCGAGCGCGCGCCCGGCGTGCTGTTACTCCACGGGCTCACGGGCCGCGCCTCGCACTGGGCGTCCACCGCCCGCCGGCTCTCCGCGCGGTACCGCGCCGTCGCCCTCGACCAGCGCGGCCACGGCCAGAGCGACAAACCCGCCGACGGCTACACCCGCGAGGCCTACATCGACGACGCCGAGGCCGCCCTCGAACAGCTCGGCCTCGCCCCGGCCGTCGTCATCGGCCACGGCATGGGCGCCCTCACCGCCTGGCAGCTCGCCGCCAAACGCCCCGACCTCGTCCACGGCCTGATCATCTGCGACATGCGGGCCTCCGCCCTCGGCGCCGCCTCGCAGCGAGAGTGGGAGAACTGGTTCAAGTCCTGGCCCCTCCCCTTCGCCACCCTCGCCGACGTACGGAAGTGGTTCGGCGAGGACGACCCCTGGGTGGAACGCCCGAACCCGGCCCGCGGCGAGTTCTACGCCGAGGTGATGGCCGAGTCCGAGGACGGCTGGCGCCCCGTCTTCGAACCGGAGCAGATGCTGAAGTCCCGCCAGACCTGGGTCTACGACGCGCACTGGGAGGAGCTGGCGCAGGTGCGGTGCCCGACCCTGGTCGTACGCGGCCTGGACGGCGAACTGGGCCGGGCGGAGGCCCAGGAAATGGTCCGCGTCCTGCCCCACGGCCGGTACGCGGAGATCGCCGACGCCGGCCACTTCGTCCACTACGACCAGCCGGAGACGTGGCGCATGGCGATCGAACCGTTCCTTGACGGGGTGCTCGCGCCGTGAAAGCCCTGGACTCGAAGGCGACGAGGCCCCAGTCGCGGGTGGGACTGATATGACGCCCGCAGGAACCCGCTGCGGCCGCCATCTCGAAAAACTCGAAAAAGCGGTCTCGAAAAACTGGTTGATTCGCTTCCGACCGCTTCCTAGGGTGTGAGCTACACGAGAAGGGAGGTGGTTCGGCAGATGTATGAGAACCGGACGCGTGAGGTGGCTGCGGGCTAGCGGCTCGCCACCACACCGAGTGCGGTGCCGGACCAGCGCGCTACAGAAGCGCGCAGCCGGCCCAATCCCGAGCAGTCACCCGACCCGCGAGCTCGCCGGTACGTCCGGCCGGCTTCTCCGTCGTCAGGCGGAGGACCCGAGCTCGCGGGTCGTCTGCGTGTACGGCCCGGTTTTTCAGGGGCTGAGCCGTTCCACCCGCCAGGTGCCGTCCGGCTCCGCGATGTAGCGAAGGCGGTCGTGGAGGCGGTTTGTGCGACCCTGCCAGAATTCGACCGTCCGGGGGGCGATCCGGAAACCGCCCCAGTTCGGGGGCACCGGGACCTGGCTGCCCTCGGGGTAGCGGGCGCTCAGTTCCTCGTACGACGCGTCGAGCTCGGCGCGGGAGAGGATGACCGAGGACTGGGCGCTGGCCCAGGCGCCGAGCTGGGAGCCGTGCGGGCGGGTGCGGAAGTAGGCGGCGGTCTCGTCGCGGCCGGTGCGACGGGCGGTGCCGGTGACGATCACCTGGCGGGCCATGGGGTGCCAGGGGAACAGCAGCGAGACCTGCGGGTTGGCCGCGAGTTCCCGGGCCTTGCGGGAGTCGTAGTTGGTGTAGAAGACGAAGCCCTGTTCGTCGTACTGCTTCATCAGGACCGTGCGTGAGCTGGGGCGTCCTTCCGCGTCCGCGGTGGAGACGACCATGGCGTTCGGCTCGTAGATCATTCCCGCCAGCGAGGCCTGTGCGGCCTGTTTGAACCAGCGGGCGAACTGGTCCATGGGGTGGGGGGCGAGCGACGGCTCGTCGAGTCCCTCGGCGCGGTAGTGAGCGCGCATCGCGGCGGGGTCGGTGGCCAGGTCCTGGACGGGCCCTTCGGCCGCGTGTTCGACGATGGCTTCGAGGACCGGCTCCGCGGTGGATTTGGCGGAGGGGTGAGCGGTGGGTTCGGGTGCGGGGTCGTCCTGGTGGCGGTCGGTCACGCCGTCATCTTGCCGTACGCGCCGGGGGTGCGATTCATCACTGTGTGGCACTGAGTGCCGCTTACTCTCCCCAAAGGTGGCACTCGGGGATATCGTGCTGATGCCGGTCAGGTTGGGTGACCGCCGACCGATCGGGGCATCACCGGAGTGACCGTTTCGGACCGCGAGTTTTCGAGAACGACCGATCAAGGACCGTGGAGCCGGGGCGGCAGACCTTCCCGCAGCTGACGTCCACCGCCGATCTCCGTCCCACCCGGGCCCGTGGACGAGGGCCCGGGGGACACCCACAGACCCCATCCGCCGCACACATCACGAGGAGCCGCCTGATGTCCGACTTCGTACCCGGGCTCGAAGGAGTCATCGCGTTCGAGACGGAGATCGCCGAACCGGACAAGGAGGGCGGCGCCCTGAGGTACCGGGGCGTCGACATCGAGGACCTGGTCGGCCACGTCTCGTTCGGCAACGTCTGGGGCCTGCTCGTAGACGGCGCGTTCGACCCCGGGCTGCCGCCCGCCGAGCCGTTCCCGATTCCCGTGCACTCCGGCGACATCCGCGTGGACGTGCAGTCCGCGCTCGCCATGCTCGCGCCCGTGTGGGGCCTGAAACCGCTCCTCGACATCGACGCCGAACAGGCGCGCGAGGACCTGGCCCGTGCGGCGGTCATGGCCCTGTCGTACGTCGCCCAGTCGGCCCGTGGCCAGGGCCTGCCGATGGTGCCGCAACGCGAGATCGACAAGGCGCACTCCGTGGTGGAGCGGTTCATGATCCGCTGGCGGGGCGAGCCGGACCCGAAGCACGTCGCGGCCGTCGACGCCTACTGGACGTCGGCCGCCGAGCACGGCATGAACGCCTCCACGTTCACCGCCCGCGTCATCGCCTCCACGGGCGCC
>CBFHCJ010000469.1:0-5758 GCA_965654005.1 uncultured Streptomyces sp.
TCGAGCGCACCCACCGTGCCGCTCGCACCGCGCGCAACCCGCAGACCGGCGACCCCATCCAGATCCCGGCCGGCTACAGCGTGAAGGTCTCCGCGGGCTCCAAGCTCAAGGAAGCGGCCAAGGGTAACTGACCTTGCCGTCCGTACACCACGGGACGGTGTGCGGCTCGTAAGAACGCCAATGGGGCGGCCCCCGGACTTCGGGTGCCGCCCCATCGTTGTCGCGCTTACCGATGACCTCGAACGCCGGCCGGGCCGAGTAGCGACCGGCCGGGCTGACCTGGTGCCGGCCGGGCTGAGTAGCGCCGGTCCGGCTGACCTGGTGCCGGCGCCGAGGCTCAGTGGTGTCGGCCGGGTGAGTGGTGCCGGCCGAGGCTCAGTGGTCTCGGCCGGGCTGAGTAGCGCCGGTCCGGCTGACCTGGTGCCGGCGCCGAGGCTCAGTGGTGTCGGCCGGGTGAGTGGTGCCGGCCGAGCCTCAGTGGTCTCGGCCGGGCTGAGTGGCGCCGGCCGAGGCTCAGTGGTGCTATCCGAGCGCCTTGCCGGGCAGTTCCACCTTCGCGCCCAGCTCCACCAACTTCTCCATGAAGTTCTCGTAGCCCCGGTTGATCAGGTCGATGCCGTGGACCCGGGACGTGCCCTGGGCCGCCAGGGCCGCGATCAGGTACGAGAAGCCGCCGCGCAGGTCGGGGATGACCAGGTCCGCGCCCTGGAGCTTCGTCGGGCCCGAAACCACCGCGGAGTGAAGGAAGTTGCGCTGGCCGAAGCGGCAGTCGGAGCCGCCGAGGCATTCGCGGTAGAGCTGGATGTGCGCGCCCATCTGGTTCAGGGCCGAGGTGAAGCCGAGGCGGGACTCGTACACCGTCTCGTGGATGATCGACAGGCCCGTGGCCTGGGTCAGGGCGACCACCAGCGGCTGCTGCCAGTCCGTCTGGAAGCCGGGGTGCACGTCCGTCTCCAGCGCGATCGACTTCAACTGCCCGCCGGGGTGCCAGAAGCGGATGCCCTCGTCGTCGATCTGGAAGGCGCCGCCCACCTTCCGGTAGGTGTTCAAGAACGTCATCATCGAGCGCTGCTGCGCGCCGCGGACGTAGATGTCGCCCTCGGTCGCCAGCGCCGCCGACGCCCAGGACGCGGCCTCCAGACGGTCCGAGAGGGCGCGGTGCGTGTAGCCGCCGAGCTTGTCCACACCGGTGATGCGGATGGTGCGGTCGGTGTCGATCGCGATGATCGCGCCCATCTTCTGCAGGACGCAGATCAGGTCCTCGATCTCGGGTTCGACGGCCGCGTTGGACAGCTCGGTGACACCCTCGGCGAGGACCGCCGTCAGCAGCACCTGCTCGGTCGCGCCGACGGACGGGTACGGCAGCCGGATCTTCGTGCCGCGCAGCCCCTTGGGCGCCTCCAGGTACTGGCCGTCCGCGCGCTTCTCGATGACCGCGCCGAACTGCCGCAGCACGTCGAAGTGGAAGTCGATGGGACGGCCGCCGATGTCGCAGCCGCCGAGACCCGGGATGAACGCGTGACCCAGACGGTGCAGCAGGGGGCCGCAGAAGAGGATCGGGATGCGGGACGAGCCCGCGTGGGCGTCGATGTCCGCGACGTTCGCGCTCTCGACGTACGTCGGGTCGAGCACCAGCTCACCCGGCTCCTCGCCCGGACGGACCGTCACGCCGTGAAGTTGCAGCAGCCCGCGTACGACGCGTACGTCGCGGATGTCGGGGACATTGCGCAGCCTGCTCGGCGCACTGCCCAGCAGGGCGGCGACCATGGCCTTCGGTACGAGGTTCTTCGCACCGCGGACACGGATCTCGCCCTCCAGCGGGGTGCCGCCGTGGACAAGGAGGACATCGTCGTTGACGATCATAATCTCGCGTTCCGTGGAGTTGGGCAGGGGGCCGAAGTCGTAAGCGTAATGGCCGCATACCCCCGTTCAGTAAGCCCAAGTACCCCCCAGCAAGGTCATGGATTTGCCACAACACGAAACGTGCGTCATCGGACACAAGGGGTTACCATCGGGGGCGTGCGCCCACGGCGCACCAATGAGTCCTGAGCCGCATTCACCCGCGTACCACCATTGCCTCCCCATCCGAGGGCAAGATGCGGGATCATGTCTGGCATGACCGAGGTGTCCTCGCTTACGGGGCGGCTGCTCGTGGCCACGCCCGCCCTGGCGGACCCGAACTTCGACCGCGCTGTGGTGCTTCTCCTCGACCACGACGAGGAGGGCTCCCTCGGTGTGGTCCTCAACCGCCCCACACCCGTGGACGTGGGCGACATCCTGGAGGGCTGGGCGGACCTCGCGGGCGAGCCCGGTGTCGTCTTCCAGGGCGGACCGGTCTCACTGGACTCCGCGCTCGGTGTCGCGGTGATCCCCGGCGGCGCCTCCGGAGAGGTCTCCCCGCTCGGCTGGCGCCGGGTGCACGGCGCGATCGGTCTGGTCGACCTGGAGGCCCCGCCCGAACTGCTCGCCAAGGCCCTCGGCTCACTGCGCATCTTCGCCGGGTACGCCGGCTGGGGGCCGGGACAGCTGGAGGACGAACTGGTGGAAGGGGCCTGGTACGTCGTCGAGTCGGAGCCCGGCGATGTGTCCTCCCCGGCGCCGGAGCGACTGTGGCGTGAGGTGCTGCGCCGCCAGCGGAGCGAGCTGGCGATGGTGGCCACCTATCCGGACGACCCGTCTCTCAACTGATGCTCGTGCGCCCCAGTACTCTTGGCGGTATGAGCACTCTTGAGCCCGAGCGCGGCACTGGTACGGGGACCCTCGTAGAGCCGACGCCGCAGGTGTCGCACGGCGACGGTGACCACGAGCGCTTCGCGCACTACGTCCAGAAGGACAAGATCATGGCGAGCGCCCTCGACGGCACGCCCGTCGTGGCCCTGTGCGGCAAAGTGTGGGTCCCGGGCCGCGACCCCAAGAAGTACCCCGTGTGTCCCATGTGCAAGGAGATCTACGACTCCATGGGCAGCGGCGGTAACGAGGGCAACGACAAGTAAGCGGGTCTGCTCTCCCGTCTCCTCGTCTCCTCGTCTCCTTGTCTCCTGTCCGAGACTTGTCGGGCCCCCGGGCGCGCTTTGGCGTGCTCCGGGGGCCTTTGCCGTGGGGGTGTGCCGTCGCAGGCGAGAGATCCACACCCCGGGCTCGACCTGTACGGCCTCGTGGGCCGTCGCGTCGGCGCTGCTGATCGCGGCGGCCGTCACCTCCCCGCTCTACTGGATGGTGCCGGCGCCGTCAAACCGACCGGCGAGATCCGGTCGACCGAACCACGGCCGTGGGCCCGGCCCGGCCTGGAACGACTTTCTGTTGACGGCGATCTCGACCTGGCTCCATTGAGCCAGGTACTGGTCTTCTTCGTGCTCGTACAGCGACGGCTGGTCCCAGGGCTGGGCGGAGCGTTCAACAAGGACCTCGGTGAAGAGGGCTACCGCCTCGCCGTCATGCCGGGCGGGGTGCACCTGGTGGGCGGTTGCCCCGCCGGGCTCTTCCGGGGCGCGCAGACGCTACGGCAGTGGCATCGGCCCCGACGCCTTCCGGCGCGCGCCACTGCCGGGCGGGCAGCGGCGGTTGCCGCTGACGCACGTTCAGGACCCGCCCCGCTTCCGTCGGCGCGGCCTCCTGCTCGACGTCGCCGAACGTACTCGCCCCCACTGGCAACACCCTGCGGTTCCACGAGGGGGTGTTCGAGGAGGTACTGGACCCGGACGGCGGCCAGGACGAGCCGGTGCCCATCGGCTATGTGCGCACCCTGAAGGACGTCTACCGCTTCGAGCACGGTCCACCGCAGCTCACCGAGGAACGGGCGCGGCACGTCCTGGGCACCCAGGCCGATGTGTGGACCGAGGTGATGGGGGATCAGGCGCGCGTGGACTACCGGACGTTCCCTGGCTCGCGGCCTTCGCCGAAGTCGCGTGGATCGCCCTGCCCGCCCCTGCGGAGCGCGACTTCGCCGACTTCGAGCGGCGGATGACCACCCACTACCGCAGGCTCGACGCCCTGGGGGGTCGCCTACCGGCCGCCCACGGGACCGCGGCCGTGGCAGCGGCGACCCGGTGTGCTCGGACGTCCGATCGAGGGTGCGCCCCCGAACGTGTGAGGCGCCGGCCGAGGGGCGGGCGACGGGCCGGACTCCCTGGAAACCTGACCCGGCATGGGAAAAGCCGCGCAAGGATCGCCGAGGAGTTGTACGCCGCCCCTGGCGGCGATGTCGTGTCAAAACGAACCATTCCCCTGGTGAGGGGGGCGAATGCCTCCTAGCGGACCCCCGCGTCGGGGGCCGGGAAAGATGTGCCAGAGTTGCCACGTCCGCCCTGTCGGCACGTACCGTACGGCAACACGGGTGGGACCAGGTGGCAGCGGGAAGGGGCAGCCGGTTTGACCACGCAGGCACCGCAGGCGGCGCAGGCCGTGACCCTGCCCGCCTCGCTGGACGAGGCCGTGGCGGCACTCGCCGCCATGCCGACCGCCGTCCCCGTGGCGGGCGGCACCGACCTCATGGCCGCGGTCAACTCCGGTCAGCTGCGGCCCGCCGCGCTGGTCGGACTCGGCCGCATCAGCGAGATCCGCGGCTGGCAGTACCAGGACGGCCACGCGCTGCTCGGCGCCGGCCTCACCCACGCGCGCATGGGGCGCCCCGACTTCGCGGCCCTCATCCCCGCCCTCGCGGCGGCGGCTCGCGCGGCCGGACCGCCGCACATCCGCAACGCGGGCACCCTGGGCGGCAACATCGCCTCGGCCGCCCCCACCGGGGACGCGCTTCCGGTGCTGGCCGCCCTGGAGGCCACACTGATCATCGTGGGCCCGGGCGGAGCCCGCCGGGAGCTCCCGGTCTCGCACCTGCTCGCCGGCGTGGAGATGCTGCGCGCGGGCGACCTCATCGGCTACGTGCGCGTGCCGCTGCTGCACGCCCCCCAGGTCTTCCTGAAGGCAACCGGGCGCACCGGCCCCGGTCGAGCCCTGGCGTCGGTGGCGCTCGTCCTCGACCCGGCCCGGCGCGGGGTGCGCTGCGCCGTCGGTGCCATCGCGCCGATGCCGCTGCGCCCGCTGGAGGCCGAGCAGTGGGTGACCCAGCTCATCGACTGGGACAACAACCGCACGATCGTCCCGGAGGCACTGAACGCCTTCGGAGAGTACGTCGCCGCGGCCTGCATTCCCGATCCGGTCCCGGCGCAGGACGGCACGGTGCAGCAGCTTCCGCCCGCCGTACTGCACCTGCGGCGCACCGTCGCCGCGCTGGCCCGACGAGCACTGGGGAGGGCGCTGTCGTGACCGACGACCAGCACCGGGAGGGCACCCCGCAGGAGGGCGCCCACGGCTCCTGGGAGCGGCTGCCCCAAGGGGACTACGACGACGGCGCCACCGCCTTCGTCCAGCTCCCCGAGGGCGGTATCGACGCCCTCCTCGCCTCCCTCGACAGTCCGCTGGCCGCGCCGGGCCACGGCTATGTGCCCCCGACGTTCACCCCGGCGGCCGGTACGCCCACCGAGGCGTGGGCCACGCCCGCCGAGGGCGTCCAGTGGCCCGACCCGGCCACCGGCCACCAGGAAGCGGTCGGCGACCGGTTCGCGTACCACCCGGGCGGAACCGGACAGTGGATCTTCGAGGGGGCCGGGGCCGCGCAGGAGGCGCCCGCGCCGGGGCACGACGTCACCGGGCCGTGGTCGATCCCCGTCGCGGGCGGTGATCTGCCGGACGAATCAGGCGAGTTCAGCACGTCGGCGCTCGTCGCGGTCCCGCCCGCAAGTGCCGCGAACGTTGCCGCGTA
>CBFHCJ010000470.1:0-5750 GCA_965654005.1 uncultured Streptomyces sp.
GAGCGTCCACCAGTCGGCCAGGGTTGGCGCTTCGGCCAGTTCGACGAAGGTGGTCTCCGGGAGCAGCACTGTGCCGTGCACGGCGTGGCCGGCCAGCCACGGGTGGGTGTCCAGCGAGAGGCGGCCGGTGAGGAGGAAGCCGTCGGCGTCGGCGAGCGCCACAGCGGCGCCGAGCAGCGGGTGGTCGGCGGTGCCGAGGCCGATCGCGGCCATGTCACGCAGCGGGCTGCCGCCCTCCAGCCAGTAGCGCTCGCGTTGGAAGGCATAGGTGGGCAGGTCGACGCGGCGGGCTCCGGTTCCCGCGAAGACCGACTCCCAGTCCAGCGCTGCGCCGCGGACATGAGCGTGGGCCAGCGCCGCGATGAAGGTGCGGACCTCGGGACGGTCACCGCGCAGCAGCGGGATGAACGCGGCGTCCCCGGTCGCGTACTCCCGCGCCATCGCTGAGAGCACGCCTTGGGGGCCCAACTCCACGAAGGTGGTGACGCCTTCGGCCCGCAGCATCTCGACGGCGTCGCCGAACCGGACTGCCTCGCGGACGTGCCGCACCCAGTACTCCGGGGTGCACAGGTCGGCGTCGGGGTCGAGAGTGGAGACGATCGGGATGCGGGGCGCGGCGTAATCCACGGCCTGGGCGCAGCGCCGGAATTCGTCGAGCATGCCGTCCATGTGGGGTGAGTGGAAAGCATGGCTGACGGTCAGTCGGCTGGTCTTGCGACTTTGGGCTGTCCAGTGCTCGGCGAGGGAACGGACTGCTCCCTCGTCACCGGCGATGACCACGGCGCCGGGGCCGTTCACGGCGGCGATGGCCACCTCGGTCTCACGGCCGGCCAGCAACGGCCGCATCTCGGACTCGGCGGCTTGGACCGCCACCATCGCTCCGCCGCCGGGCAGTTGCTGCATGAGGCGGCCGCGGGCGGCGACGAGCAGGGCGGCGTCCGGCAGCGAGAGGATACCGGCGGCGTGGGCGGCGGCCAGCTCCCCGATGGAGTGGCCCGTGAGGAAGTCGGGGCGCAGGCCCCAGGATTCGGCCAGCCGGAAGAGCGCCACCTCGACGGCGAAGAGCGCGGGTTGGGTGTAGTCCGTGCGGTGCAGCAGTGCGGCCTCGGCCGTGCCCTCGGCTGCGAAGAGCACATGGCGTAGCGGGGTTTCCAGCTGGAGGTCGAGGTGGCCGGCGGCCTGGTCGAGGGCCTTGGCGAAGGCCGGGAACGTCTCGTACAGCTCGCGGCCCATGGCGAGGCGCTGGCTGCCCTGACCGGTGAAGAGGAAGGCGGTCTTCCCGGTGCTCGGCGAGCCCTGGACGAGCCCGGGCGAGTCGGCGCCCTCAGCGACGGCCTGGAGGGCCTGCCTGAAGCCGTGGCGGTCATCGGCGACCAGCACGGCACGGCGTTCGAAGCTCGTACGGGTGGTGGCGAGCGAGTAGCCGAGGTCGGCGGTGGAGTGCTCGGGGTGGGTGTCGAGGTGTGCCCGGAGCCGCTCGGCCTGGGCTCGCAGCGCGGCGGGGGTCTTGGCGGAGAGCACCCACGGCCGCTGGGCTGGGGCGGCGGCGGTGTCGTCACCGGTGTGCGCGGTTTCGGGGGCGTCGGAGGTCAAGGCGTCGGTGACCGGTGGGGCCTGCTCGATGATGACGTGGGCGTTGGTGCCGCTCATGCCGAAGGAGGAGATGCCGGCACGACGCGGATGACCGGTCCGCGGCCACGGCGTCGCCTCGGTGAGCAGTTCCACCGCGCCTGACGTCCAGTCGACGTGCGGGGTCGGCCGGTCCAGGTGCAGGGTGCGGGGCAGCACTCCGTGCCACATGGCCATCACCGTCTTGATGACGCCGCCGATGCCGGCGGCGGCCTGGGTGTGGCCGATGTTCGACTTCAACGAGCCTACCAGCAGCGGTTGTTCGCGATCCTGGCCGTATGTGGCGAGCAGCGCCTGTGCCTCGATCGGGTCACCGAGGGTGGTGCCGGTGCCATGCGCTTCGACCGCGTCGACCTCACCGGGTGTCAGACCGGCGTCGGCCAGCGCCTGGCGGATGACGCGCTGCTGCGACGGGCCGTTGGGCGCGGTCAGTCCGTTGCTGGCGCCGTCCTGGTTGATGGCGGTGCCGCGCACCACGGCGAGGACCGGGTGGCCGTTGCTCCGGGCGTCGGAGAGCCGCTCGGCGAGCAGTACGCCGACGCCCTCGCCCCAGGCGGTGCCGTCGGCGGCGGCGGCGAACGGCTTGCAGCGGCCGTCGGGGGCCAGGCCGCGCTGGCGGCTGAAGGCGATCAGGGAACCCGGGTTGGCCATCACGGCGGCGCCGCCGACCAGGGCCAGACCGCACTCACCGCGGCGCAGCGACTGCACGGCCAGGTGCAGGGCCACCAGCGAGGAGGAGCAGGCGGTGTCGACGGTGAGCGCCGGGCCCTGGAGGCCGAAGGTGTAGGAGAGGCGGCCGGAGGCGACGCTCAGCGCGTTGCCGGTGACCAGGTAGCCCTCCAGGCCGTCGGCGGCCTCGTGCAGGCGGGGGCCGTAGTCCTGGGCCTCGGCGCCGACGAAGACGCCGGTAGGCGACTCGCGCAGGGTGCCCGGGTCGATGCCGGCCCGCTCGAACACCTCCCAGGTTGTCTCCAGCAGCAGGCGCTGTTGCGGGTCCATGGCCAGCGCTTCACGAGGGTTGATGCCGAAGAAGCCGGGGTCAAAGGTGTCCGCGTCGTGCAGGAAGCCGCCGGCCTGGGCGTAGCTGGTGCCCGGGTGGTCGGGGTCCGGGTCGTAGAGGTCTCCGAGGTTCCAGCCGCGGCTTGCTGGGAACGCCGAGACGGCGTCGACGCCGTCGGCGACCAGTTGCCAGAGCCGTTCCGGGGAGTCCGCGCCTCCGGGGAACCGGCAGGCCATGGCCACGATGGCGACAGGCTCGTCGTCGGCGGGCGCGGGCGGTCCGGGGATGTCGCTGTCCGCGGTGAGCCCGAGGAGTTCCGTGCGCAGGTGCCGGGCGAGCGACGCGGGCGTGGGGTGGTCGAAGACCAGGGTGACCGGGAGTCGCAGCCCGGTCAGGGCGGTGATCCGGCTGTGCAGATCGACGGCGGTGAGCGAGTCGAAGCCGAGTTCCAGAAATGGCCTGCCCGCCTCGACGGCAGCTCCCGGTTTTCCTCGCAGCGATTCCTTTGCCTGCTCCAGAACCAGCTTCACCAGCAGTCGCATTTGGTCCGCCTCGGACCGATGTGCCAGCTGCTGCTGCCAGGGAACAATTCCCTCGGGCTGGCTCTTCATCACGTGCTCCACCACTCAGCAGACAGTATCCAGGACTGTCAATCACGCTGCCATGGGCGATGAATGCCAAAAACCCCTACCTTCCCCCTACCCCGCGTGTTTCGCCCGGCAGTCTGGGGGCCATGGGCGGAAACGCGAAAGTGCCTCCTGGCCGTGGGTGTCGAGGCTCCTTGAGTCCTCGTCGGCCCGGAGGGAAGTGCACCGCACAGGTCGCGCCCCGGTTTTCCGTCCCGGCCGTCGTCCCGACTGTCCGGGCCGCCCGTGCGCGGCCGGACAGTCGCGGTGACCAGGGCCGGTGCCGGCCGTGCCGAGTTCACCGCCGAGGCCGGCCGGACCTGCGTCGTACGGGCGCGCACCGCACTGGGCATGTCCGACCGCACCACCGCCTCATGGCGAAGGGTACCGCCGGATCGTCAGCCGACCGGGACGACGCACATCGTCAGCCGACCGGTGTCTCAAGCGGTGCGCTGTGCTCGGCCACCGCTGACCGGGATACCGAAGAGCGCCTGGCCTCGATCGTCTTCGTAGGCACGTCAGTGTCCTGCGGGGGTGGCGACGGAAGATCGCCATCGCCACGGCGACCACGATCAGCGGGCGGACGATCCGCATCGTGGTGACCTTGCGCCGGCCGAGGTCCCCGCCGAGGATCACCGCCAGCACCGTCAGGTTGACGATCAGGGTGGATTGGAAGGTGGTCATTGCTTGACGCTCCATACGGGCGAGAGCTGGGAGCAGTGGGGCCGGTTCTCCTGGCAAGCGGGATGACGGCCGAGGGCGGGCGGCCGGCCGGGAAGGCGCGGCTGGTCCTGTGGGGCACCGCGTCCCGTGAGATGTACGCGAGACGCGGAACAGGCCCTATTCCATGGCGAGTTCGGTCATCTTGCGCTTGTCGGGCTTGCCGTTGCGGTTGAGCGGGAACTGCTTCACGACGATCACACGGTTAGGCTGCTCGAATGCCGGGAGCACCGCGTTGAGCACCTTCCGCCAGTGGGCGGCGTCGCGCTCCTTCTCGTCCTCCACGAAGAACACCAGGCTGCTGCCGCGCCGCTTGTCGGGCAGCGGGACTATCCGCGTCGAGCAGCCTCCGGCGGCGGCCTTCCGCTCGACGATGTCCGGGTAGAGCGTGTAGCCGTTGCGGTGGACCGCGAGCTTGCGGCCCAGCACGGTGAGGTTGCCGTCCGCGTCCAGGTAGCCCAGGTCTCCGGTGCGGAAGACCCGCTGGCCGATCGGGTCGATCCCGCCGTCCGCGGTGAGGTGGCCGATCATGAGGTCCGGGGTCTCGATCTGGAGTTCGCCGATCTCGCCGGGTGGCAACTCCCGGTCGTCGTCGTCCACCACGCGAACCCGCAGACCGTCCATCACCTTGCCGCAGGCGACCGGGTTGTCGTTGGTCGCGAAGGCGACGTTGCCGGCCTCGGTGCTGCCGTAGCTGTCGAGCAGCGGCAGGCCGAAGCGCTCCGTGTAGAGGACGGCCAGCGACTGGTCGAGCGGCGCGGCGCCGCTGCAGAACATCCGGACGTTTCCGAGTGACTCGGCGAGATCCGGCTTCTGCTTGATGAGGCCGAGGAGGGACCGGTAGGTGGCCGGGGTGGCGTCGAGGACGGTCACCCCCGAGTATCCGGCCATCCGCAGCGCCCGGTCGGGGCGTCGGTAGGGGGCGATCACCAGCGAGCACTGGACGATCCAGGCGATCAGCACCATCGACAGGCCGTACTGATGGGAGAAGGGCAGCAGCGGCAGCAGTACGTCGTCGGAGCAGTGACCCATGTGGACGGCGTTGCGCTCCAGGTTCTTCAGCACTCGCCCGCCGTGCCTGACGATACCTTTGGGCTCGCCGGTGGATCCGGAGGTCCACATGATGAGCGCGTCGTCGAGGCCGGACCAGGTCCCGAAGTCGAGGTGGCGGTCGGTCACCTTCAGGCCGGGGGCGGCGGCGATGAGTTCGTAGAGATGGACCGGCACGATGTCGGTGGGGAACGACGCTTCCTCGTCCACCAGGACCAGCCCGGCTCCGGTCCGCTGGATCATCGCCCCTGTGGCTTTCCGTTGCTCCTGCTGGTCCACCAGGATCACGGAGGCGCCCAGGTGCATCAGGGCGAAGAGCACCGAGACGTAAGTGACCGAGTTGCCCGCCTTGAGCAGCACCCGGTCGCCGGGGCCGACGCCCCGCGACCGGAGTACCTGCGCAACGCGCAAGGTGGCCTGCTCGAACTCGGCCAGGCTTGCCGCGGAGGTCTTCGCGAGAATCTTGGAGAGGTTCTTGGCCGGCATGGGCTCCACTCACCTTTCAAGGAGGGGTCGTGCCGTTGTCGGAGGGATGGGTAGCGAAACGCGCCAGCCCGCGTAACCCCTGTCCGCCCCCATTCGGCCGCAGGTCATCACAGACGCGGCACGGTGACGGAGGTGGCCAGCAGACCGTCCGCGGCCCGCCAGCGGCTCTCGCAACCCGGCATTCGACGGCCGTCGACGACAGATCCCGGCACGAGCAGCCGGGCGGTGAACGTGCCACC
>CBFHCJ010000471.1:0-5743 GCA_965654005.1 uncultured Streptomyces sp.
CACGCTCATAAAAAGCCCCTATCCGGATCGGCGGCGGCGTCGTCGTCGTCGGAGGCCTCGCTCCCGGCAGCCTTCTCACTGCCCGCGCCCCCCGCCGCCTCGCCGTCCGCGCCGGCCATCTCCGCGCCGGCCATCTCCGCGCCGGCCATCTCGGTTCCTGCCACCTCCGGGCCTTCGGCACCTCGCTTCACGTACGCCCCGAAGAGCACCGCGACGAACAGTGCCCCCGCCGCGAGCAGCAGCAGCCGGGAGACCAGTGCCGCCCCCGCCTTGGTCTCCAGTACCTGCCCCATCAGGGACAGGTCGAAGATGTCGGTGACCTTCCCCGAACCGGTGTACGAGCCGCGCAGGAGCAGCAGCGCGAGCGTCGCCGAGGTGAGCGCCAGCCACCCGGAGACCACCAGCCGCTGCACCGCACGCACCCCGGCGCCCCGCTGCCAGCAGGCCAGCACGAAGGCCGCGCCGCCGACCAGGACGATGAACCCGGCGTACGAGACGTACCGCGCGAACCCGTAGAGCCCGCCGACGACCCCTCCGCCCGCGGCCTGGCCGGAGACCGACGCCTTGGTCGCGGAGGGGGCGCCGATGGAGAAGGTGAAGCCGCCGGAGACGGGGTGGCTGTCCGCGGACACGACGTGGTAGGTCACGGTGTAGGTGCCGTCGGGCAGTCCCGTGCGCACCGGTACGCCGTATATCGTCCCGCTCAGGTTCGACGCCTTGCCGGTGTCGACGCGCTGCCCTTTCGGATCGAGGACCTGCAAGGAGCCGTCGGAGAGCGCCACCGTCTCGGAGAAGGTGAGCGTGACCTGGGTGGGCGCCTTGTCGACCACCGCTCCCTGCGCGGGGGCGCTGCCGAGCAGCGCGGCGTGCGCGGAGGCGGGCGCGGCCCCGCCGAACAGCGCGCCCGCGACGGCGAGCAGCAGCGCCACCAGCGGGCGGACCACCCGGATCCGGAACGTGTGCTCGGCCGCCATTTGGACGTGCCCTTGGACGTGCCCCTGGATTTGCCCCTTGACGTGCCCTTGGACGTGCCCTTGGACGTGCCCCTTGACGTGCCCCTCGGGAGCGATGGTCTGTGTCACCGTGATCCTTCCCTCAGTGCCCGGTCTTCGGGTTGTACGTCGGCGACTTCACCGGCATCTCGACAGTGACCGTTCCGGACTTGGCAAAGTGCAGCTGCACGGACACCTTCTCGCCCGGTTCCGGCTTGTGGGTGAGCTTTTCGAACATGAGGTGGTTGCCGCCGCTCGCGAAGTCGAGAGTGCCGTCCGCGGGCACGGCGAAGGACTTCTCCTCCTCCATCTCGCCGCCCTTGGTGGAGTGCAGGGTGACGTCGTCGGCGAGGCCGCTGGAGACGGAGGTGAGGGTGTCGGCGCCACCGGAGTCGGTGACGGTGAGGAAACCGGCCGCCATGTCGCTGGTCACGGGCGCGGGCATGTAGGCGCCGGTGACCTTCAGCTCGGGCTTGCCGGAGGACGAGCTGCCGGAGGACGAGCCGCCGCAGCCCGCGAGCACCAGGCCCGCCACTATCACCAGGGCGGGGCGGTTGAGGCGGTGGTTCACGGGTTCTCTCCCTTGATGATCTTGGGGAGGTCCTTGATGTAGTCGTCGACGGTGGCGTCCTGGCCGTAGACCACATAACCCCCGTCGGTCTTCGGTGAGAACGCGATGACCTGGGTGCCGTGGGTCGAGATGATCTTGCCGTCCTTCTCCTTCTTCGGTGCCTCGATGCTGATGCCGAGGGAACGGGCGCCGGCCTGGATGGTGGCGAAGTCGCCGGTCAGCCCCACGACATCGGGGTCGATGCCCTTGAGCCACTTGCCGAGCGCGGAGGGGGTGTCGCGCGCGGGGTCGGTGGTGATGAACACGATCCGCAGCGAGTCCTTCTGTGCCTGGGTCAGCTGCTTGTTCCTCTCCACCGCCTGCTTGGCGACGGCGAGGTTGTTCATCGTCAGCGGGCAGACGTCGGGGCAGTTGGTGTAGCCGAAGTAGATGAGCGTCGGCTTGCCCTTGGTCTCCGCGCGGAGGTCGTACTTCTTGCCGTGCGTGTCGGTGAGGACGAGGTCCGGCTTCTCGAACGGCTGGTCGAGCACGGTCCCGGCTTTGCCCGAGCCGCTGTCGGCGGAGACCACGGCGACCGGGCTGTCGCCGCTGCCGCCGGACCCGCAGGCGGAGAGGGTGAGCGTGGCGGTGGCGAGCAGGGCCGCCGCGGCGAGCGTCTTCTTCTTGTGCATAGAGAAATGTCCCAGTTGTGAGGGCTCCGGTGTGCGCCGGGGTCGTACGCGATGCGTCAGGCGCTGTCGTACGACCCCTGCGCGCGCCCGGAGGTGAGTCGGGGTTCAGGCGTTGGTGGCCCGCCTGCGGCCGGCCAGGACGCCGTACGCGACGCCGGCCGCGCCGACGACGATGCCCACGACGCCGAGGAGGCGGGCGGTGGTGTCACTGCCGCCGGTGGGCGGCTCGGCCGCGGTGTCCTTGGCGGCCGACGTGGCGGAGGCATCCTCGGCCGTGGTGCCGTGGTGGCCGGAGGAGGAGGTCGCGGCGGTCAGTTCGAGCACCGGGGCCGGGTTCTCGGGCTCCTCCTGGCCGTCCTTCTGCACCTCGATCCAGCGCACCACCTCCTTGTTGGAGTACGTCTGCAGGGCCTTGAAGACGAGCTGGTCGGTGTCCTCGGGCAACTGGCCGATCGAGAGCGGGAACTTCTGGAAGTAGCCCGGTTCGATGCCCTTGCCGGTGGCGGTCCAGGTGACCTTGGTGACGGCCTCGGAGATCTGCCGGCCGTGCAGCGTGAGCGGCTTGTCGAGCTTCGACTTGGTGATCTGCACCTTCCAGCCGTCGAGCGGCTGTGGCATCACCGAGGCGAGCGGGTGCTCCGCCGGGAAGGTGACCTCGAGCCTGGTGGTCGAGGCGTTGTCGCGCTCGTTCGGGACCTTGAAGTCGACGACCGCGTAACCACCCCTGGCGGCCTCGCCCTCCGGCTGCACGCTGACATGCGCGAACGCGGGCGCGGACAGTACGAGGACGGCCGATGCGGCGGCGGCACCGGCGGCGGCGACACGGGAAGCCTTCAGGGAAGCCTTGATGGCCTGCATGACAGAGAGCACTCCACTTCGAGTGAGTCCGTTGATGAAGAGAGGCGCACGTGCGCGGGGGCGACCACGGTGTGGCCCCTCACAGGCACGCGCGCGTGCCGCACGACGGCGGCCTCTCCTCACCTACGGGTGGAGTGACGCGTCGTGTCAGGCAGCGAGGACGTGAGAAGCGGAGGACGGCGGACCGCGCCGGATCACCGTGTGCTGCAGTGCGGTCGTCCGTGGCTTCGGCGGTACGAGGAAGACGGTGCGCGGGGCGCGCGGCCCCGCGTCGGGTGCACCGGCGAGCCCGGCCAGCAGGGCGCGAACCAGGGCGAAGGCCGCGCGCAGGGATCGTACGAGCGCCCCTTCGGCGACCCCCTGCGCCGACAGCCGCAGGAGTCGCAGCAGAGCCATGTCCCCGCGCCGCAGCACCCATCCGGCGGCGACGGCCGCGAGGAGGTGACCGAGCAGCATGGGCATGGACGGCAGCACCGACCACGGCGAACCCGCCGTGGTCGACAGGGCGTCCGCCGGGTGGTGCATGGCGGCCATGTCCGTACCCGTGACGAGCCGTGCGTCGGCGAGGATCTTCTGTGCCTGCGCGGGGGAGATCGCCGCGGCGGTGGTGCCGCACAGGAGGTGCGCGGCCCGGGCCACGAGTGCGGCGTCGGTCGTGGACATCCCGTTGGACGTCATCGCCGCGGTGCCTGCGTGCTGCCCCAGCCCGAAGAGCGTGTGCAGCACGGTCTGGCACACCGCGAGGATCGCGGCGATGCCCGGCAGAGCGCGCTCCCGCCCGGCGAGCGCGGCCGCGACGGCGAACACGCCGAGGAAACCGGCGCCCAGCGTCCACAGCGGAACCGTGGCGCAGGAGGCGAGCCCGTGCCCGGCCGCGGCCAGCACGACACAGACCGCGGCGAAAACCGCGGCCCGCAGGATCCGGAGATCGCAGCCGGTACGCGCCGTGCGCTGGTGGGGGGCACTCATGGCGGCCTCATCATCCCACTGGCCCTGTCGGCCCCGTACGGCAGGTCCGCAAGGTGGCATCCGTACGGTAAGTGGCATCCGTACGGTAATCGGAGGTGTGATCCGGAAGATCGCGTTCTGGTGAGACACCGCCCGCGCATACACCGATCCCAGTCCCGGCGCATCCGCCGGATGGGCGGGATCTCGGCGATCGGGCGATTGCAACCTCGCACTCGTGGCAATACGTAACGGTATGTCGAGCCGCGGCCAGGAGGCTGGAGCATGAGCATCTGGTGGTCACTCCATCTGCGGCGCGAAGCTGCGAGCGTGCCACTCGCCCGACGGCTCCTCCTGGGCACGATGGAGACCGCGGGCGTCGACCCGGACATCTCCTACGACCTCTCCGTAGCCCTCAGTGAGGCCTGTGCCAACGCGGTCGAGCACGGCGGCGACGGCGCACACGGCGGGATGTCGGAGGCGTACCGGGTCACGGCCTACCTCGACGGCGAGAAGTGCCGCATCGAAGTCGCCGACTCGGGCCCGGGCTTCCCCTCCGGCAGACCCCGCCTCGCGACCCGCCCCGCTCCTCCCGACGCCGAGCACGGCCGCGGCCTGTGTCTCATCCAGGAACTCGCCGACCACGTCCACATCGGCAACAAGCCGGACCGGAGCGGTGCGGTGGTGAGCTTCGACAAGATCCTCAAGTGGCGCGAGGGCGCGCCGCTGATGGCGGTGTAGCGCCTTCGCCCGGGCCGGGGACGTACGTGGTGGACCCGCTTCCGGTGTCAGACGATGCATAAGCCAGACGCATAAGCCAGACGCATAAGCCAGACGCATAAGCGGATGCGAATGGCCGGGTATCCCCCATCGGTACCCGGCCATTCGCCTACGTGTCAGCCCTTGTCGCCCTTCAGGGACGCCATCCACGCCTCAACCTCATCGGAGCGGCGCGGCAACCCCGCCGAAAGGTTCCGGTTGCCCTCATCGGTGACCAGGACGTCGTCCTCGATGCGGACGCCGATGCCGCGGTACTCCTCCGGGACGGTCAGGTCGTCCGCCTGGAAGTACAGGCCCGGCTCGACCGTGAGCACCATGCCCGGCTCCAGCGTGCCGTCCACGTACGTCTCCGTCCGCGCGGCCGCGCAGTCGTGGACGTCCATGCCGAGCATGTGACCCGTGCCGTGCAGGGTCCAGCGGCGCTGCAGGCCCAGCTCCAGGACGCGCTCCACCGGGCCCTCGACCAGGCCCCACTCGACCAGCCTCTCGGCGAGCACGCGCTGTGCGGCGTCGTGGAAGTCGCGGTACTTGGCGCCCGGCTTCACGGCCGCGATACCGGCCTCCTGGGCCTCGTAGACGGCGTCGTAGATCTTCTTCTGGATCTCGCTGTACGTGCCGCCCACCGGAAGCGTGCGGGTGACGTCGGCGGTGTAGTACGTGTGCGTCTCCACGCCCGCGTCCAGCAGGAGCAGGTCGCCGGAGCGGACCGGGCCGTCGTTGCGCACCCAGTGCAGCGTGCAGGCGTGCGGGCCCGCCGCGCAGATGGAGCCGTAGCCGATGTCGTTGCCCTCCACGCGTGCGCGCAGGAAGAACGTGCCCTCGATGTAGCGCTCGGACGTCGCCTCGGCCTTGTCGAGTACCTTCACCACGTCCTCGAAGCCGCGCACGGTCGAGTCGACGGCCTTCTGGAGCTCGCCGATCTCGAA
>CBFHCJ010000472.1:0-5738 GCA_965654005.1 uncultured Streptomyces sp.
ACCTGCGCGGCGTCCGCGGCGGCCGTCACCATCAGCACGTCGCCGGTCAGCGCGGGCAGCACCTCGGTGCCCGGGCGGTCGGGCAGATACAGGTCGAGCAGAATCAGGTCGGGCCGCAGCGCGCGGCTCAACTCAAGCGCCTTCGCCGCGGAATGGGCGGTGCCCGCCACCGTGAAGCCGGCGACCGCGTTCACGTAGCGGGCGTGCAGTTCGGCGACGCGATAGTCGTCGTCCACGACCAAGACCCGGATCACAACTCGACTCCCTGTGTTGCCACTCGTTCCGCCTCCGTGGCGGCCGGGGCGCGCCGCTCCAGCACGCCGGGGAAACGCGCCAGGAAGACGGCGCCGTGCCCGTCCCCGCCAGGCTGGCCCAGGCGCAGCTCGCCACCGTGCTTGGTCGCGAGCTGGCGGGCGAGGGTGAGCCCGATGCCGTGCCCCGACCGCTCCTCCGGACGCCGGGTGGTGAATCCCCGGTGGAACAGCCGCTCGGCGTCCTCGGCCCGCACCCCGTCCCCGCTGTCGGCCACGGCCACATGCAGGGTATCTCCCTCGGCCAGCACACTCAGCTCCGCCCAGGCAGGACGCCGACGTCCGCTCACGGCCGCGCGTACGGCGTTGTCCAGCAGGTTGCCGACCACGCTGACCACGTCCAGCGGCTCGGTGAGCCGACCCGGCAGATGGGAGTCCTCGTCCAGACGCAGCTCCACACCGTGTTCGGAGGCGGTCGCCGTCTTGGCCGCCAGCAGCCCGCGCAGGTAGGGGTCGGCGATACGGGCTCCGTCGCGGCCCTCGGTGGCCAGGGGGGCGGCGGCCAGTTCGCGGAGGTAGTCCTGGGCCTCCGTGACGTCGCCGGCGGCGAGCATGCCGGAGAGGGTGTGCAGCCGGTTGGTGTACTCGTGCGCCTGGGCGCGCAGGGCGTCCGAGAGGGCGCGCAGCGCGGCCCGCTCGCGCTCCAGCTCGTCCACCTCGGTACGGTCCCGCAGGGTGACGACGTGGCCGAGGTCCTGCTCGCCGCGACGGACCGCCTGCGCGCTCACCACGAGCAGCCGTGGGCCCACCACCGCCACGCTCTGCCGTAGTTCCTGCCGCTCCGCCAGGGCGCGGTGCACCGGCAGGGGCAGGCCGGCGACGCCGAGCGGGGTGCCCGGCGGTAAAGGGCCGTCGAGCAGCCGGGCCGCCTCCTCGTTGCACACCGTGATCCGGTTCGCGTGGTCCACGGCGAGGACGCCGTCCCCGACACCGTGCAGCACGGCCTGCTGTTCGCGCAGCAGGTCGGCGAGTTCGGCCGCTTCCAGGCCGAGGGTCTGCCGCTTGAGGCGGCGGGTCAGCAGGGCCGCCGCGCCGATGCCGACGAGCAGCGCACCGGCCGAGAAGGCGCCCTGCTCATGGATGAGCGGTACGGCGGCCTCCAACGCCGTCGTGACCCGGACACCCGTGCTGACCTCGCCGATCACCTTGCCGTCCGCGGAGCGCAGCGGGACCTTGGCGCGTGCGGAGGCTCCGAGCGTGCCGCGCTGGATGGACACCGACTCGCGGCCGTTCAACGCGGTGGGCGGCGTACTGACCTCCTTGCCGACCTCAGCCGGGTCCGGGTGCGACCAGCGGATTCCGTCCCGGTCCGTCACGACCACGAAGAGCATGCCCGTGCGCCGCCGTACCGCCTCCGCGAGGCGTTCCACCTCGCCACCGGGATCCGAGCGGGCGCTGATCCGCTGGGCCACGGCTGGATTCTCGGCGACGGTCCGGGCCACCGCGAGGGCTCGCTGCTCGTACTGCTGTTCGGATGAGTTCCGCAGCAAGGTCACCGTCAGCCCGAATCCGGCACCGAGGACGACGACGAGCGCCAATACCTGGGCGAGCAGGGCCTGAGTGGTGATACGGGAACCGCGGACCATGACGTCAGGGTATCCGGGCGAACGGCCGACGTACCCGTGCGCACAAAACGAACAGAACGCACGGAAAGATTTCCTGATCCATCAATTAACGCAACCGTTACGCCTCTGGTGATCCGGCATCGCTTACGCATACGGTGCCCGGCGAGCGCCAGTCGAAGAACACGTGAACAACAAGGGCTTCGGGAAGTGGAAACCTCCGGCGACGACGGGAACCCCGGACATTCGAATACGGGAGCCCCCTGAAATTAGGGAAAGCTGAATGCAAATGATGGCAGCGTTGGCATCACAATCCGCGAAAGCGGCCCCAGCGGCCGTGGCCTGGTCCGGTCACGACACCTGGCTACTGGCTCTGGTGGGCATCTCCATCGCGGTGGTCGTCCTCCTCATCAGCTGGGCGAAGCTGCACGCCTTCCTGGCTCTGATGGTGGGCGCCCTCACCGTATCGATTTTGTCCGGGGCAGGTGTCGAGAAGGCGGCGGATTCCTTCACCACCGGCCTCGGCAACATCATGGGGAAGGTCGGCATCCTCATCGTCCTGGGCGCCCTGCTCGGCCGTCTGATGGCGGATTCCGGCGGCATCGACCAGATCGTGGCGACGCTCACCCGCGTCGCCGGGCCGAAGCGGCTGCCCTGGGCCATCACCGCGATCGCCTGCCTCGTCGGCCTGCCGATGTTCTTCGAGGTCGGCTTCGTCATGCTGGTGCCGCTGGTCCTGCAGATCGCCAAGCGCGCGGACTACCCGGTGCTGCGGGTCGGCATCCCCGCCATGGCCGGTCTGGCCACCGTGCACGCGCTGGTGCCCCCGCATCCCGGTGTGCTGGTGGCCGTCAACGCGGTACACGCCGACATCGGCCTCACCCTTGTCTACGGCCTGATCGTCGCGATCCCCTGTGCCATCGTCGTCGGGCCGCTGTTCACCGCGTACGCCTGGCCGCGGGTCTCGGCCCGCATCCCCGACTCCGCGCTGGCGGCGTTCACCACCGCGGCCCCGCCGAGCGCGGCCGTCACCGTCGCGATCGATCACGCCCGGTCGCACACGCAGGCCGACGCCCGCGTACCCGTGTCCGCGTCGACGGCCTCGGCGGACGTCACCGTGACCGACGCTCCCGAGCCGCCGCTCGACACCGTCGAGGAGGGCGAGCCGCAGGACACGCGGCGCAGGCCGCGGTTCTCCGTGACGATCGGGACGATCCTGCTGCCGATCGTGCTGATGATGCTCAAGGCGAGTTGCGACACCTTCGACTGGGCGCACGGCGCCCTCTTGACCACCGTCGAGTTCCTCGGCACCCCGATGATCTCCCTGCTCGTAGCGGTTCTGGTGGCGCTGGTCACCTTCGGCTGGGCCGTCGGCTACTCACGCCGTGAGGTGCAGGCGACGCTGTCCCGGTCCTTCCCGCCCGTCGCCGGCGTTCTGGTGATCGTCGGGGCCGGTGGCGGCTACTCCATGGCACTGCAGGACTCCGGCATCAACGCCGCGATCGGCCAGGCCGCCCAGCATCTGCACGTTCCCCTGCTCCTGCTGGCCTGGATGGTGGCCGCCCTCATGCGCACCGCGACCGGCTCCGGCACGGTGGCCACGGTGGCGGCGGCCGGCATCATCGGCCCGATGGCAGGGGGCCTCGACTCCCCGCACGCGGCCCTGCTCGCCCTGGCGCTCGGCTCCGGTGCGGCCTTCCTCGGGCATGTCAACGACGCCTCGTTCTGGATGTTCAAGGAGTACTTCGGGCTCTCCGTGGGCGGAACGCTCCGCACCTGGACCGTCTCCCACACGCTGCTGTCCCTGACGTCACTGGGCGCCATCGCGGTGCTGAATGCCGTCGTATGACGGGCCGCGCGCCGAGCCCCGGCGGGAACGTCCCGGCACGCCGGGCGCCCCGCCGGGGGGAGCGGCGGGGTCGGGCGAGCCGCTCCTGCTGATCAGGGTCCGGCGCCCATGCGACAGATGCGTGCGGGTGGATGGATGGTGCGGCCGGACATGGCAACGCCCGCCCGGGCGCCGCGACTTCACTGGTCCGCCATCGGCGCCGAGGTGGGGCGCACCGCTTGTACGTAGCACAATCACCGGCTCTGCGACGTCAGACTGCGACAACAGGGCCCTCTTGGTACTGCTCGGATGGGATCGCACCCCCGAACTACCAAGAGGCCCTGCCGCTGTGCCCCGACCACCGCGGGATCACCCGAACAGGAACCCAGTTCGACTGATCAAGCCTGCTGAGCGGTAAGCGGAAGCCTTCTCACTTCAGGGAGTTCGTGCACACCGATTGCGTCGCGGTTTCGAGTGCCTGGCGGTGGAGCGTGTCCAGCCGGTCGAGGATGGAGCCCGACTGCGTGGCCAGTGCCAACTGGACAGTGCAGCCCACGGGGGTGCTCCGCAGGTGCTGTGTGGCCTTGAGCTCCTGGAGGAGCTCTGTGGTGAGCCGGTCGAGCTGCGTGCGGATCTGGCCCAGATCCGGACGTGTGGTAGGCGCCTGGTCAGGGTGTGCGGTCCAGCGGGCGAAGAGGCCCCTCTGCACGACCTTGCTTGCGGTGATCTGGTCCTGGAAGAACGCCACCGTGGCGTCCGGGTCGAGACCGAGCGTACCGGCCTGCTGCCTGACCGAGTCCAGTTCTTGCTGCTCGCGCGTGGGGACATCGATGGGAGAATCGGTGCCGAACTTCGACGCGGCCACTTGATCGCTGACCAGGAGACGCTGAATGACGAGGTCCGTCAGTGAACCGAGCTGACCTAACGGCTTGACAGTCGTGCGGGAACTCCCCGCCAGGGTCATCCGCGGGCAACCACTCGCCGCCATGGCCTGAGGTGCACCCAGCGCGACTGCGGCTGCTACCGACACGCCCAGCAATATGTGACGACGGATCTTCTTGGCAGACGTCAACTGTCTCTCCTCGCTCTTGCTTGCCTGATCATTACCGCTGGCTGCGCTGTAACCGGCTTCTCTTGGTCCCCAGCCGCGGCCACGGCGGCGCCGACTGTATCGCCGCGTGGCGCGCGGAACGGCGGCAGGGTGACCGACCCCTGTCAGCTCAGCTTGTCGAGAGCGGCCTTGTACTTGGCGGCCTGGGCCGGCGTGAGGAGGTGGGAGAGGCGTAGGACGACGGCGCCGTGCTGGTAGTCGTACTCGACGAACGCCTGCACGCTCTTGGTGACCGCGGCGACGTACTTGGTGCGGGCCGCGGCGTCGTCCGGGCTGGAGAAGACTTCCACGCTTCCGCCGAGCTGCACGTCTCCCGTCTCGTACATCTTGGTGCCGCCGAGTTCGGTGTCCTTGGCCGGGATCTGCGAGTCCGCGAACGCGATCTTCGACGTGTACTGGTTCGGCCGGCCGAGCAGGTGGTTCGGGTCGTTCGCGGCGGTCGCTGTCCATGTCAGCTTGGCTGTGGGCACTGCGGCGGAGAGCGTTTTGAACACGCGGGCAGCGTCCAGCTCGGATGCGGCCGGCTTCCCCCGCGGGACACTGCCGTCCACGGTCGGCGCGGCTTTGCCGCTGCCGCAGGCAGCGACGAGCAGGACGGCGGGAACGAGCAGGACGATACGGCGCACTAGGCCCCCCTTGGCGGTGCGGATGTGGTGCGGGGCCAGATTGGCAGCTGTGCACGGAGCGCGCGTTGTTGTTGCCGGACCGTGACGACGACCTGTGGTGGTCAGCTGCCGCCGACGCCGAGCGCGGCCAGCAGCACCAGGACCAGGGTCGCGGCGCCCAGAAGACCGTGGGCGGCGACCACGGGCACGGGCAGGTGCCGTTCGGCGGGCGTTTCCTCGCCGCCGGGGGCGGCGGTGCGGTGGACGGGGAGCCAGCGGGCGAACAGGGTGAAGCCGAGCAGGGCGACGGCGACGAGGTTG
>CBFHCJ010000473.1:0-5730 GCA_965654005.1 uncultured Streptomyces sp.
GTCGGTGACGTCCTCGCCGAGATACGCCTCGGCGTCCCGCCTCAGTTTCTGCAGGACGCGGGCGGACAGCTCCTGGGCCCGGTAGCGGGTGCCGTCGACGGACCCCTTCTCCGGGAAACGCCAGTTCGCATCGCCCATGTGCCGTTTCACCGAGCGCGCGGTGCGCTCGACGTTCGTCACGGCCTGCCGCTTGGCGACCTCACCGACGAGCACCTCGCCGTTCTTGGCGAAGGCCACGACCGACGGGGTGGTCCGCGCTCCCTCCGCGTTGGTGACGACGGTGGGTTCACCACCCTCCAGGACGGCCACCACCGAGTTCGTCGTACCGAGATCGATCCCGACCGCACGTGCCATCGCTGTCCCCTTCCGCCAGGGCGCTTCCCGCACTCCATCACAAAACTTGAGTGGCCTCTTGTCAATGCCGCCGAGCGCCTCTCGGCACAAGGGCGGGTACCCGGAAACGACGATGCCGCGCTCCCCTTTCGGAGAGCGCGGCACCTGGGACGTACGGGCGTCAGGCGAGCTTGGCCGACAGGGTGATCGTCGTACCGGTCAGGGCCTGGCTGACCGGGCAGTTCTTCTTGGCGCCCTCGGCGGCGGCGACGAACGCGTCGTTGTCGATGCCGGGGACCGTGCCCTCGACGGTGATGTGGATACCGGTGATGCCCTCACCCGGCTGGAAGGTGACGTCGGCCGAGGTGACGAGCTTGGTGGGCGGCGTGCCGGCGCCGGTCAGGCCGTGCGACAGGGCCATGGAGAAGCAGCTGGAGTGGGCGGCGGCGATCAGCTCCTCGGGGCTGGTCTTGCCGTCCGCCTTCTCGGCGCGCGACGGCCACGACACCGGCTGCTGGCCGATGCCGGAGGAGTCGAAGGTGACGACTCCGTTGCCCTCGAGCAGGTTGCCTTCCCAGACGGTGTGTGCGGTGCGCGTGGTAGACACGGTTCTTCCTTTCGCATATGGGTCCCGATTTTCGGGCTCCGTGTCCCCTATCCGATCACACTCCGGCTCGCCTTATCCGGAAAACCGCCTCTGCCCCGTGCAGCAGTTCGATGCCGGGCCGCAGAACCGTACCGCCGTGGCCGTGACCGTGGCTCGCGCGGCCGGCCGTGATGACGTGGTCGCGGTGGGTGGGGCCGCGGCTCGGGGCCCGCCTGTGCGGCGCCGTGTCTGCGGCGTCGGTCGGCGAGCCGGTACAGCCGCCTCCGGTACGCGTCGTCGTTCCGTATGGCGGGGGCGACGCCGGTGGCCGAGGCGACGGCGGACATCGCGGCGGCGACCACCACGGCGGTCTCGGGCGCGGCCTCTCCCCGGCCGGAGGGGTTGAGACGGAGGGCGAGCGGCAGCTGGGAGCCGTTGAGGAAGAAGACGAGCAGCCCGAGGACGAGGGCGGATGTGACAGGGTGGGGCGAACGAACGGCGCGAACGGAGCGAACGAACGAACCCGCGCGTCGTACGGAAGGAGCCAGGTCATGCCTGTCGAACCGCTGTCGCACAAGGAGATCGAGGACCGGCTGGCCGAACTGCCCGGCTGGTCCCTGGACGGCGATCGGATCGCCCGCTCCTACCGGCTCACCTCGCACTTCGCGGCGACCGCGATGGTCGTGCACATCGCCCAGGTCCAGGAGGAACTCGACCACCACTCCGACCTCACCCTCGGCTACAACACCGTCTCCCTCACCGTGAACACCCACAGCGTGGGCGGTGCGGTCACCGAACTCGACTTCGAACTGGCCCGCCGGGTGGAGGAACTGGCACCCGGGCACGGCGCGCACTGAACGCCTACCCGCCGCTTAGTTGATGCGGTGAGGTCCGCCAGGGTCAGCCCTCCCGGCCCAGGCCCCGGCGGATCGCGTACTCGACGGCCGAGTGGTCGCCGTCCGGCCGCTCCAGCTCGTACGGCACCGCCGGGTACAGCGGTGGCTGCGCCATGAAGCGGGGCCGGGTGCCGTGGTGAGACTGGGCGGCGTGCACCAGGAAGGGGTGACGGAGATACACGTCACCGGGGCGGCCGGTGGCGTACGCGAGGGCGCGGTGCGCGGCGGCCCCGGCCACTTGCGGACCGAGTGTGAGGGCCGAGGCGCCCTCGTCTCCGTACCGCTCCAGGATCGGGGGAACGTCGAGGTGGGATCCGACCCGGATGCGCGTGGGAGCGTCCCCCACCGTCACCTCCGTGAAGAGGAACAGCATCAGCAGGGCGCGCCCCCTCGAGCGCAGGTTGCCGTAGTGCCGGCGGGTCTCGACACCCTCGGGCAGATTTTTGCGTGCGTCAGCCGACGTCGAACGTCGCCGGGTCCGGGCCGATGCGGCGGTCTTCGTTCAGCGCGCTGATCGCCGCCATGTCCTCAGTGTCCAGCGAGAAGTCGAAGACCTCGATGTTCTCCCTGATCCGGGACGGCGTCACGGACTTCGGGATCACGATGTTGCCGAGCTGAAGGTGCCAGCGCAGCACGATCTGGGCCGGGGTGCGGTTGTGCTTCTGGGCGATGGCGACGATCGCCGGCACCTCCAGGATTCCCTTGCCCTGGCCGAGCGGTGACCAGGCCTCGGTCTTGATGCCCCGCTCCGCGTGGTACTCGCGCGCCGCGTGCTGCTGCAGGTGCGGGTGCAGCTCGATCTGGTTGACCGCCGGTACGACGGACGTCTCGGCGATCAGGCGCTCCAGGTGCTGCGGAAGGAAGTTGGAGACACCGATCGCCTTGGCGCGGCCCTTTGCGTGGATCTCCTCGAAGGCCTTGTACGTCTCGACGAACGTGCCCCGGGTCGGCAGCGGCCAGTGGATCAGGTACAGGTCCACGTACTCCAGACCGAGCTTCTCCAGCGACGTGTCGAAGGCGCGCAGCGTGGCGTCGTACCCATGGTCGCTGTTCCAGAGCTTGGTGGTGATGAAGAGGTCCTCACGGGGGAGGCCGGAGGCGGCGACCGCCTTGCCGACGCCTTCTTCGTTGCCATAGATCGCCGCTGTGTCGATGCTGCGGTACCCGGCCTCCAGCGCGGTGGCAACGGCGCTTTCGGCCTCGTCGTCCGGCACCTGCCAGACACCGAAGCCCAGCTGGGGCATCGCGACGCCACTGTTCAGGGTGATCGGGGGGACCTTGCTGCTCACGAGCTCTCGATCCTTCAGTCGTCGGGTGGTACTCCCATCGTCAACGATCACGAGGCCCCGTGCATTCCTGACCGGGGGTTTCCTCGCGGATTCTCGACGGCACCCGAAGATTGGCCGAAATGGATCCGACCTAAGGCCAGTTGGCGCGACGAGATCTTCCGCGTGACCACCGACCAGGCCGTGCCACAGGCGCGCTGCGCCGGGCTCAGGCCTGGTACAGCGCCTCGACCTCGTTCGCGTACGCGTTCTCGATCGCCTTGCGCTTCAGCTTCAGCGACGGGGTGAGCAGGCCGTGTTCCTCGGTGAACTGGTGCGCGAGGATGCGGAACGTGCGGATCGACTCGGCCTGCGAGACCAGCGTGTTGGCGGCGACCACCGCGCGCCGCACCTCGCTCTCCAGGTCGGCGTCGCGCACCAGCTTGGCCGGGGACATCCTCCGTCTGCCGCGCATCTGCAGCCAGTGCTCCATGGCCTCGGAGTCGAGGGTGACGAGCGCGGCCACGTACGGGCGGTCGTTGCCGACGACGATGCACTGGGCGACCAGCGGATGGTCCCGTACGCGTTCCTCCAGCGGCCCGGGCGAGACGCTCTTGCCGCCGGAGGTCACCAGGATCTCCTTCTTGCGGCCGGTGATGGTGAGGTAGCCGTCCTCGTCGAGGGAGCCCAGGTCGCCGGTGGCGAGCCAGCCGTCGTGCAGGGTCTCGTCGGTGGCCTTGGGGTTGTTGAGGTAGCGCTGGAAGACATGGGGGCCGCGCAGCCAGATCTCGCCGTCGTGCGCGATGTGCACGGCCGTGCCGGGGATGGCCTGGCCGACGGTGCCGTACCGGGTGCGTCCGGGCGGGTTCGCGGTCGCCGCGGCCGTCGACTCCGTCAGACCGTATCCCTCGTAGATCTGTACGCCGGCGCCCGCGAAGAACAGTCCGAGGCGGCGGTCCATCGCCGAGCCGCCGGACATCGCGTGCCGCACCCGTCCGCCCATCGCCGCGCGGATCTTGGCGTAGACGACCTTGTCGAAGAACTGGTGCTGCATGCGCAGGCTCGCCGACGGGCCCGGCCCGATGCCCCACGCCTTCGCCTCGACGGCGTCCGCGTATGTGACGGCGACCTCGACCGCCTTCTCGAACGGGCCCGCGCGGCCCTCCTTCTCGGCCCTGCGACGGGCCGCGTTGAAGACCTTCTCGAAGATGTAGGGCACGGCGAGGAAGAACGTCGGCCTGAACGCGGCGAGATCCGGCAGCAGCGCCGTCGCGTTCATCTGGGGCTGGTGGCCGAACTTGACCCGGCCGCGGATGGCCGCGACCTGCACCATCCGCCCGAAGACATGGGCCAGCGGCAGGAACAGCAGGGTGGCCGCCTCGTCCCCCTTCTTCGAGCGGAAGACCGGCTCCCAGCGCTCGATGACCGTGTCCGCCTCGAACATGAAGTTGCCGTGTGTCAGGACGCAGCCCTTGGGGCGGCCGGTGGTGCCCGAGGTGTAGATGACCGTCGCGATCGAGTCGGGGGTGACCGCCTGCCGGTGCCGGAGCACCACCTCGTCCTCGATGGCCGCGCCGGCGTCGTACAACTGCTGGAGGGCGCCCATGTCCAGCTGCCACAGGCGGCGCAGCCGGGGCAGCCGGTCGATGACCGTGGCGATCGTCATCGCGTGGTCCTCGTGTTCCACCACGGCGGCCGTCACCTGCGCGTCGTGCAGCATCCAGAAGACCTGCTCGGCCGACGAGGTGGGGTAGACGGGCACGACCTCGGCGCCGATCGTCCACAGCGCGTAGTCGAACAGTGTCCACTCGTAGCGCGTACGGCACACGATCGCGACCCGGTCCCCGAACCGGATGCCTTCCGCCAGGAGTCCCTTGGCCAGGGCCAGGACCTCGTCGCGGAACTCGGCGGCGGTCACCTCGCGCCAGCGGCCCTCCTCGTCCTTGCGGCCGAGGGCGACGCGAAGCGGATCTTCCTGGGCATACTCGAAGACGGCGTCGGCCAGACCGCCCACCGCCGGCGCCGACGCCAACGGAGGGTTGGTGAACTCGCGCAATCCCACTCCTAGAGGCGCTCCGCACAGCGCCGTGAAAACTACCCCACCACAGGGCGGGGCGGGAGGGGTCGCAAGCCGCGGAAGTTGTGGCAGACGCACAGGTCAGCGAGAGGAAATGCGCGCACAAAGGGAAGGGCCGGACAGAAATCCCTACGGCGGCGCAGGTTCCGAGCCCGTAATCTCCACGGAATCTGTACGACGCGATTACGCGCCCCATGCCCTGTTCGAGGGTGACATCGGGGCAATGGCCGGGGCCCGGTATGGGCCACCGCCCCGCCGTTCAGACCTGCCGCGCCGCTGTCTCGTTCATTTCCTTCAGCGTCTTCGTCTCCTTCAGCGTCTCCGTCTCCTTCAGCGTCTCCGTCTCCTTCAGCGTCTCGGACGCCGATCGTGTCACCACCGGCCCGGTCGACCGCACCAGGGCCAGCACCACCGCTCCCGCGATCATCCCGCCCACGCCCGCGACCACCAGCGCCGCATCGAGCCCCGAGGCGAAGGCGGTGCGCAGGTCGTGCTCGGGGAACGCGCCGCGCAGCGCCCCCGCGCCGCCACCGGCCAGGGTGTGCGCCGCGTCGTGCGGAAGGGTGTCCCGCA
>CBFHCJ010000474.1:0-5727 GCA_965654005.1 uncultured Streptomyces sp.
CGTGGCCCGACGCTACGACGGCCTCTTCCCGGAAGCGGCCCCGATCACGGTCTTCGAGCGACTGTGGGTCGCTGCTGCACTGGCCGGCCCCGGGCTGCCTCGCACCTGCATGGCCACCGTGCGCACTTGGGCCGGGCAGATCTACGATCCCGCCGGCGTACGCGGCGCACCTGGTCTCATGCCGGACGCCGACGACACGGCCATGGCGGTGCTCGTGGCCGCACTCGCTGGCGAGCCCCGCGACCCGGCCCCGCTGTCGATGTTCGATGCCGGGACCCACTACGACTGCTATGTCGGCGAGGACACCGGATCGGTCACGGCGAACGCCCACGCCCTCCAGGCCCTCCGGGCCTATCTGCGGCACCAGCCCGCGGCGACCGCCGTTCACCGGCCGCGCATGAGTCTGGTGCAGGACTGGCTGCTGGCTCAGCAGCAGCCCGAGGGCGCATGGTCGGACAAATGGCACGCCTCCCCCTATTACGCCACTTCGCGTTGTGTGGCTGCCCTCGCCCGCGACGGCCATCCCTACACCCGCGACGCCGTACGGTCGGCCGCCGACTGGGTCCTGGAAACCCAGCGTGACGACGGATCCTGGGGAGTGTGGGACGGCACCGCGGAGGAGACCGCCTACGCGGTGAACATCCTTCTTCGCGCCCCCGCCTTCATCCGGCAGCCGCACTACACCCACGCCCTGGACCGCGCCGAGACCGCTCTCCTTGCAGCCAGCCATACCCCAAGCCACCGGCACCCGGCGCTCTGGCACGACAAGACCCTGTACGCGCCGGAGGCGATGGTCCAGGCCGAGGTGACGGCCGCACTCGAACTGCTGCGCACTCGTCACCGCTGAACTGTTCAACGCACCCCGCACACGGACCAGAAGCGGAAGGAACAGACCCTGTGACTGCCGACATACACGTTCCGCCGATCGCTCCCGGGCGGCTGCCGCTCATCGGACACGCCGTGCCGCTGCTGAGGAACCGCCTCGCCTTCCTTCAACGCCTGCGCGCCTACGGGCCGATCGTGCGCATCACCGTCGGGCCGAAAACCGTGACCGTGGTCAACTCCCCCAGCCTGATCCAGGAGATGCTCACGAGTAAGTCCGACCATTTCAGCAAAGGTCTGCTCTTCGAAAAGCTGAAGCTCTTCGGCAAGGACGCCCTGCCGGTCGCGGAGGGCAAACGGCACCTGAGCCGGCGGCGGCTGATGCAGCCGGCCTTTCATCGGGAGCAGATCGACGGCTACGTCGAAACGATGCGGGACACGGTGGAGCCGACGATCGCGGCGTGGCCGAACAGGGCCCAACTCGATCTCAAGACCGAGATGCAGCTGATGACCCAGGGCGTCGTGATGTCGGTGCTGTTCTCCTCCAACCCGCAGCGCGAGCCCGCGCGCGCGATCCTCGACAGCGTGGACACCGTCTTCATGGCCGCCATCCGGCGTGCCCTGCTGCCCGTGTCCGTGCTGGAGCGGCTGCCCACCCGTCGCAACCGTCAGGTCGACAACGCCAGCTCCGTTCTGCGTAAGGCGGTTGGGGACATCATCGCCGAACACCGGGCGAACCCCAGCGCATTCGACGACGTCGTGTCGCTGCTCCTGACCGCGCAGGACGAAACAGGGGCGGCACTGCCCGACGACGAGATCCTGTCCGAGGTCACCGGTCTGCTCGCCGCGGGCTCCGAGACCACCGCCGTCGTACTGGCCTGGCTGTTCCACGAGCTCGGTCGTCACCCCCGGTTGGAGCGGCGGTTGCACGAGGAGGTCGACGCCGTGCTCGCGGGAGGCCAACTCACCCCGGAGTGCCTCCCCCAGCTCGCCTTCACCCGCAGGCTCGTCAGTGAGACGTTGCGCCTGTACAGCCCCGCCTGGCTGGTGACCCGGCAGGCCGTCACACCGGTGCAGCTCGGGAAGGTCAGCCTGCCGGCCGGGGAAGACGTCATATGGAGTCCCTACACACTGCACCGCGACCCCTCCCTATACCGCGCGCCGCTGCGCTTCGACCCCGACCGCTGGCTGCCGGAAC
Organism: uncultured Streptomyces sp.; assembly: GCA_965654005.1. Lineage (GTDB taxonomy): Bacteria > Actinomycetota > Actinomycetes > Streptomycetales > Streptomycetaceae > Streptomyces. The sequence continues at coordinate 2,021 of CBFHCJ010000474.1, forward strand.
GCCCCCAGCCCCCGAAGGGCGCCTTCATCCCCTTCGGCTCCGGCAAACGCCAGTGCATGGGCGACGCGTTCGCCTGGACCGAGGCGACCATCATCACGGCGCTCATCGCCTCCCGCTGGCGGCTGCGGCCCGCACCCGGCGCCGCCGTACGGCCGATCGGGGAGATCACCGTCCACCCCTCCACCCTCCGCATGATCGCCCAGGCCAGGCACCCCACCACCGCACAGGAGGCTGCATGAACAGTGCCGACAGCATGGGGCTCAGCGACCTGCCCATGCCCGATCTCGACAGCGCCTTCCCTGGCCCGTTCCCCACCAGCCCTCACGCGGACCATGTCGAACAACAAGCCCTTCGATGGCTCGGCGAGTTCCCGCTCCTCGCCCCCTCCGACGCGCTCCGTACCCTCTGCAACATCACGGGCCAGGGCGTGGCGCGCACCTTCCCCGCCGCGGGCCGGGACAGCCTCGTGCTCTGTGCCCACCTCTTCCTGTGGCTCACCGCGTTCGACGACGTCCATGGCGAGGCCGCCGCGGTACGCGACACCGCTCTTCTGGTCGACCACGTCAGTGAGCTGACCATTGTCCTGGCCGACGGCGATGTGCCGGCCACGGCGAGCCCCTTCGCGGCCGCACTGCAAGATCTCCTCGCACGGTTTCGGGCCGGCGCCACGCCCGCCCAGTACTTGCGGCTCGCAGGTCACCTGCGTGACAACCTCTTCGGAATCGTGTGGGAAGCACACCATCTGGTCTCGCCGGAGCAAGTCACCGTGCGCGAGTACTGCGCGATGCGTCCCTACACTGTCTTCGTTCGAACCATCATGGCCGCTGCGGAGATCGTGCTGGGCTATGAACTGTCGGACGAGCAAAGGTCGTTGGCGCCGGTCCGGCAGCTTGAGAAAGCCGTGGCCAACCTTGGCGGCTGGATCAACGACCTCGCTTCCTACCGGCGAGAAGCCGCCCGCATGGGCATGAATCCTCTGAGCCTGCCGACGCTGCTGATGGCCGAGCACAGCCTCGGCCTCCAGAAAGCCGTCCAAGTCACGTCACGGATGTGTGAGGAGCAGGCCGCCGTCGCACGATCACGGATCAACGAGCTCACGGCCGGCACCACGAGCACCCTCGCGGTCCACGCACGGGCACTGGAGAACATCGCCCACTCATACGTATGGCACACGGGACATGCGCGTTATCGCTGAGAGACGGGCCTCGCTGCCGGGCTTCGCGTCATCCGACGTGCGCTTGTCGCGCGCAGCGATACCGACGGCCGCTGCCCCGAAACGAACGAGATCGAGCAGCACTCCCGTGACTGCGTGGGGAGTCCGCTGGAAGTTGTCAAGAGCTTCCCTGAACGTGGCCGCGAAGTGGCCACGCCTCGCGCGACCTGTCCAGCTCGCCCCGCAGCCACTCACGGTCACTCGATTTGTCCCATTCGTAGCCTCCGTTGCCTCTGCCGCGCCTCCAGGCGCCGAGTTCATGACCAGAGAGATGGCCACGAAGTGGCCACGGTTTGGCGTACCGGTGCCCCACGTGAGCCGCCACGCTTAAGGGGCTCAAGCGAACAACGCCGAGACACCACCTGACACCTGTGACGTCAAGTGATGTCACCGAAACTCCCTCTCCGGCCGGGCCTCGTGTGCAGAACGCCATCCCCCAGGTGTTCGCAACCGGCTGGAGAGGGCCCACCCACTCCGAGCCCCATGTATGCCGATGACTCCCGTGACCGCTCCCACCAGACGCCATCCCTCCCTGCCGCCGCCGGCGTCCAGCGCGGGCTGCAACGCCAAGTCCGCAAGCCTGCCTGACGGATACCTGCAGTGTGCCGAGCACGCTGCCGAATCCCGAGACGAAGGCGACCGAGCCGCCATGCACGTCGATGCCACGATTTCTCCCAGAGACGGCATGTCTGAACTACCTGCTCCGCCGGACCTTCCCCTCGAGGACCTGCGCATTCTGGAACGGATCGAAACCGGTGCTGCCGTGGGGTCATGTCCCCCCGCACCGGTGGTGTTCGACGAGCCTGGCCGGGAAGGCTTCGGGCTCCTGGGGGAGGCGTGGCGTAGTCCCCGGCCGTCCTTAGTTCAAACAGGACGTCTCTTCGATGTCGTCCAGGCACCCGAGCATTTTGCGGCTCCGGTCCTGCGCCACCTCGAACGACTCGGTGCCCGCCGGGGCGCCGTGTTCGCCGACGGCGACCAGTGGCACTTCGTCGTCCCCTTGGGATCTGGCTTTGTACCTCCCGAACTCGGCGGGCCGGGCTGGCCGTCCCCGGTCCGCTACTTGAGCGGGGAGTGGATCACGGTGCCGCCGCGCGGGGCTCGCGCCGCAGGTGAGCGCATGCGCTGGGTCACCCGTCAACCGAGCGGCCAGCTCTACACCGCCCCCGTGGTTCTCTTCGCCGGGTTCACGGCGCTGAGGCAGCGGCCTGGGCCGTGGATCACGAAGGGATCCGGCAGATGAACCGCCGCCCCGGGACTGGAGCGTCCGCTTTCGGCAGCAAGCCTGTGACGCACGCCAACTCCACCAAACCCCTTGCCGTTCGGAGGTGCGCCGATGTTGAATGACCGGCTCGCCGAGCCCTGGAACTGGGCCGATGAGGGTGATCTGCCGTTGTGGGTGCCCCGCGTCTGGACGGTCCGGATCCCCTGTGGCCGGCACTTCGAGGCGATACGGGTGCCAGCGGGCGAGGCCGCGCGCGCTCATGCGATCCTCGGCCCGGCCAGTGGCCCGGTCCTCGCCAGCGCCTACGCGCAGTCCTGGCACTTCCTGCTGGACCTGGGCGCCGTCAGCCCCGGTTCCTGGGACGTGCCGGGAACACGTCTCCTGCGCCCAGGCACGATCTTGGGCGTCCCCCCGGCGCACATCACCTTCGGCCGCGACGTGCGGTGGGTCGTCCTTCCAGGCCAGGGGGAGACCGATCCAGCAGCTCTCCAGGACGCCGTTGCCGGACGTGCCTCCATGCCCTCGGCCGTACGCCGGCGCGACCGCCGCTCCGCTTCCTCTCACCACTAAGGACATCACGATGTGCCAGCACCAACCGCTGTGCCCGACAGCCGACGACAGCGATCGAGATGCTGCCCGAGCCGTCTCCTCTCACCCGGAACAGGGCTGGAGCCTGCTATGCAACGGCGTACTGACGTTCGAGGACACCGGGGAGTTGCTGCCCGACGGCCGGGTCGTCGGGCCCAGCCGGCCCTTCCTTGCGTCCGCGGCGTGACAAGGACTGTGTCAACGCCGATGCCATCTCCGTCCTCCTCATCGCCCTCAGCCGGGGAATCAGCGGACCGACTGCGCAGCTTTTTCGCGCCGGCGATCCCGTTCCGGATTAGCGTGCGGCAGTGCACTGCCGTCCTCGGCCAGCTCGCCGAGGCCATCGCGGCCCACGGACCGGTCTCCGCCGTGATCGCGGTTCCCGGAGCCCGAGGCATGATCACGCCAGCTGAGACCCTGGCCGCCTGCTTGGGAGCGTCGCTTCACCAGACAGAGCCGTCCGCGGCCGCTCCGACCGGGCTTGCGTCGAAGGCCCTTTCCCTGCCGGAGTTGCCCGGGCTAGTGCACGGGCGGGTGCTGGTCTTCGCCGAGCGGCCCGGCTGTTTCTCCCTGAAGCAGACCGCCGACAAGCTGCGCCACCGGCTGGCTCCTGGTGCCGTCTTGGAGACGGCGGCGCTTGTGTTGCGCAGCCGGTACGGGCCGTCGCCGAACTGGTGGGCC
>CBFHCJ010000475.1:0-5726 GCA_965654005.1 uncultured Streptomyces sp.
CCGACGGCGGCGTGCTCGCCGTACGAGCCGACGCAACGGCGGGCCAGGGCGCGCCACAGCCGCAGCGCCACCGCGGCCTCCTCGCCCTCCATCCACTCCGCGGCACGGTCACGGGTCGTTCGGTCCTGCAGGCCGAGGATCAGGGCCGCGGCCTCGTCGTGTCCGAGCAGTTCGTCGTCGCGGAGGTCCGCCGGCAGCGTGCCGGAGACGGGAGGGGCCTCGGCGAAGCGCGCCATGACCCGCTCGGCCAGTCCGAGGGTTTCCGCGGCGACGTCCTCGCGGGTGTCGGCGTCCAGGATCTTCGGGACGAGCACCAGGCTCGCGCCGTCCAGCGCGACCTCCTGGTCGAGCGCGGCCCGTGTCTCCCACGGGGTCAGCCGGCCCCTGAACTCCCTCAGGCTGCCGCGTACTTGTAGGCCGGCGTAAGTGGCCGCGGCAGCCAGGACGGAGGTGCCGGGCAGGCCCATCGGCTGTCCTTCCGGCGGACAGCACCCGGGGCCCGGGCAGCAGTACGACCAGAGGCGGCCGGCGGAGATGCACAGGGCCTCCACCACGGGCACGTCGAGGCTGCCGCAGGCCGTGCGCAGTGACTGGGCGAGCGGCCGGAGACGTTCCATCACTTCGCGCCCGGTCTCACCGCTCCCCGGTTCCTGGACGAGGTAGGCGACCATGCTCTCCGGCCGGGCGCCTCTGCGCGCACTGCCGGTCACCAGCCCGTGCGCCAACTGCTGGGCCACGGACGCCCAGTCTTCGAGGTGGGCGGGGATGCCGAGCCGTGCACGCCCGCCGAACCTGCCCCTCCGCTCCCGGTCGTGCAGCGCGACCAGCACGATGCTGTCCTCGGGGCGGTACCCGAGCAGGTAAGGCAGGGCGTCGGCCAGCTCGGCCGGGGTCCGCAGCGTGACCTGGGGCTCGCCGCAGGGGCCCGTCGAGGCGCCATGTACCGGGTGAGCGGTGGGCTCGCCGCCGTGGTGGGCGGATCCGCCCATGTCACCGATGCCGGAGGAGCCGGCCGCTTCGTCGTGGTTCGTCATGCCGTGACCATCTCGCGGATCTTGGAATTCCGCTTGAGCCTGTGGACAACCCCGATCATGGGCACGCCAGGACTTGTCCACAGCCTGCGAGGCTCGCTCGCACGATGTCCGACCTATCGGGTTGCATGGACGCCATGACAGACGAACATCCGCGCCCGACGACGGACGAAGCCCCGCCCACCGCGGCGGAGGCCCTGCGTACCCCGGCCCAGGGCCTCAGCGCCCCGGCCACGGTCGGCGGCGTCCTGCCCGCCCCGGCCGAGGTCGACGGCGACCTCCGCGCAGCGGCCGATGCCGTGCTCGCCCGGCTCATCGCCGCGCCGACGGGCGAGGCCCGACTGCGCGGGGACCAGTGGCGTGCCATCGACGCCCTGGTGGCGGACCGGCGCAGAGCCCTCGTCGTGCAGCGCACCGGCTGGGGCAAGTCCGCGGTGTACTTCGTCGCGACCGCACTGCTGCGCGAGCGCGGCGCCGGCCCCACGGTCATCGTCTCGCCGCTCCTCGCCCTCATGCGCAACCAGGTCGAGGCCGCTGCCCGGGCCGGCATCCACGCGCGGACCATCAACTCGTCGAACACTGAGGAGTGGGACACCATCCAGGCCGAAGTGGCCGCGGGCGAGGTGGACGTCCTGCTCGTGAGTCCCGAGCGGCTCAACAATCCCGACTTCCGTGACCGGGTGCTCCCCGAGCTGGCGGCCGCGACCGGCCTGCTCGTGGTCGACGAGGCGCACTGCATCTCCGACTGGGGCCACGACTTCCGACCCGACTACCGGCGGCTGCGCCCGATGCTCGCGGACCTCCCGCCCGGCGTGCCGGTCCTGGCGACGACGGCGACGGCCAACGCGCGCGTGACGGCAGACGTAGCCGAGCAGCTGGGCACCGGGGCCGGTACGGACGCACTGGTCCTGCGTGGGCCGCTGGACCGGGAGAGCCTGAGCCTAGGCGTGCTCCAACTCCGTGACGCCGCCCACCGCATGGCGTGGCTCGCCGATCACCTCGGCGAGTTGCCGGGATCCGGGATCATCTACACGCTCACGGTGGCGGCGGCGGAGGAGGTCACCGCGTTCCTGCGGCAGTGCGGGTACACCGTGGCCTCGTACACAGGGAAGACGGAGAACGCCGACCGGCAGCAGGCCGAGGAGGATCTGCTGGCGAACCGGGTCAAGGCGCTGGTCGCCACCTCCGCCCTCGGCATGGGCTTCGACAAGCCGGACCTCGGTTTCGTGGTGCACCTCGGTTCGCCCTCGTCGCCCATCGCGTACTACCAGCAGGTGGGGCGCGCGGGCCGCGGTGTGGAGCACGCCGAGGTGCTGCTGCTTCCGGGCAAGGAGGACCAGGCGATCTGGGAGTACTTCGCGTCGATCGCCTTCCCTCCGGAGGAGCAGGTGCGGCGCACTCTGGAGGTACTGGGGCGGGCGGACCGGCCCCTGTCACTGCCCGCCCTCGAGCCACTGGTCGAACTGCGCCGGTCCCGGCTGGAGACGATGCTCAAGGTCCTCGACGTGGACGGCGCGGTACGCCGCGTGCAGGGCGGCTGGACCGCCACGGGGGTGCCGTGGGCGTATGACTCCGAGCGCTACGCGTGGGTGGCCAAGCAACGCGAGGCCGAGCAGCAGGCGATGCGCGACTATGTGACGACGGCGGGCTGCCGCATGGAGTTCCTGCGGCGCCAGTTGGACGACGAGGCAGCCGCGCCCTGCGGACGCTGTGACACCTGTAACGGGCCACGGTTCACGGAGTCCGTGTCCCCGGCCGCGCTGGACGCGGCGCGCGGTGAGCTCGGCCGCGCGGGCGTCGAGGTCGAGCCGCGAAAGATGTGGCCGACGGGGCTGCCTGCGGTCGGCGTGGATCTCAAGGGGCGCATCCCGGCCGGGGAGCAGGCGGGGGCGGCTCTCGGACATCGGGTGGGGCAACCGGCTCCGGCCGATGCTCGCGCCCCAGGCCCCGGACGGGCCCGTGCCGGACGACGTCGCCGAGGCCGTGGTCGGCGTCCTGGCCGACTGGGCGAAGGGACCGGGCGGGTGGGCCTTTGGAGGACCCGGCGCACAGCCGCGCCCGGTAGGTGTCGTCACCATGGCCTCGCATACGCGTCCAACGCTGATCCACACGCTGGGAGCGCGCATCGCGGAGATCGGTCGGCTGCCGCTGCTGGGTTCCGTGGAGTACGCCGGCGATGTCCCGCGGGTGCCCCGGAGCAACAGTGCGCAACGGCTGAAGGCGCTCGACGGGGCGCTGACCGTGCCGCCCGTGCTGGCGGCAACCCTCAAGGAGGTGGGTGGTCCGGTGCTGCTCCTGGACGACGTGGCGGAGACAGGCTGGACATTGGCAGTGGCCGCGCGCATGCTTCGACGAGCCGGAGCGGAGGGGGTGTTGCCGCTGGTCCTCGCCGTACAGGCGTGACCCGCCCCTTCCCCGGGAACACTCTGGGCAGAGATGCAGTAGGGGATATAAGCCACACATCACCAGAAACCGGTCGGTGGCCCCAATTGCTCGTTGCCGCATTCCAGTTCGACGGGAAGAATTGAGGTCCGCTCCCCGCACGGCTCGTCCGTGATCCGGTAGGGCTCTGCTGCGGTGCGCGCTTTTCCCCCCAGTCCGACCCCCGCCCGCAGTGTGGGCGCGTAGCCGAAGGGAGGATCGTGACCTTCGGATTCGCTCCGTCCCCGGCGGCATCCATGTCGGCCTCCGCCGAACCGTCCGCCGTTTCCGCCAATCCTCTGGCCCGGATGCTCGAACCCGCCGAGTGGGCTGCCGCCGGGATTCCGCTGTTGCGCAATCCCCGGGAGGTCGTCAGCGGACTGCACGCCCGGCACCGGCCACGGCCCTCCACGGCCATCGTGGCCGTTGTGGATCCGGACGAGCGGCTGTGCGCTAGCGCGTCGTTCACCCGGCGTCCGACCCCGGCGGACGGCTGGATGTTCCGCAACGCGCTGCTCGCCCAGCTGCGCCGCGTCATCCCGCACGACCTGCGGCGCCGTACGCCCGTGCGGACGGCCGTGCTGCTCTACTGCCGTGAGGGTGACGCGCGTTGGACGGAGGAGGACGGGGCGTGGATGTGGGGCCTGCGCGACGCGTGCACGCTGCACGGGCTGCGCTGCGGTGCGTACATCACGTTGACACGTGACGGCTGGCAGGTTCTCGGCGAGGGGCGCGGCGGACGCCGCCCCAACGCGGATTCACCTCCGGAGGCGTTCGGCCTGGCAGGAGCGTCGCTGCCGCAGCCGCGCACCGGGGGCGTCCCGTCGGAGGTGCTGCGCCGGGCCGCCGCTCGCTGAGCAACACGGCGTCGTCGTAAGCCTGGGCCGCGCCCCGGCGACGTACGACGACTGAAGAAGACCGCAGCGAAGCACGACCGCGGCGCCGTCGCGAGCCTCATGCCACGCCCCGGCGACCCTACGACGACACAAAACGGCGACGACGCACGACGAGGGAAGACAGCGACGCGCGACCGTGGAAGACGCCGCACGCTGGAAGGCTGCGGCGGCGCTCCTGACGAAACGGGGCGCAGGCAGACGGAGAGTCAGCGCCTGCCCCGCTAACGCGCCATGCGCGTGCAGGGTCGTCAGCCCGGCAGCCACGGCCTACCGACCCCGGTAGACCCGCGCAGGGTCTACCGCCCCGCGAAAACGCAGGACGAAGCGACCGCCGTACAGGTGCCGCCGACGCGGCACCCTGAGCGACCCCGGGATACCAGCCGGAAAGGGCAGCCCGGCTCCGCGCCTGCGGTGCAGCCGGGCAGGACGCAAGCGAACCGGACCGGGTCCGGACCGCTCAGACGCCCACGCCCAGCACCGAGTTGATCTGCTTCCGGTCGCCGCAGACGATCAGCAGGGCACCGGCCCGGCCGAGCGCCAGCGGAAGCGCGGTGGCGACGGTGGTGTCGGCGCCGCCGTTGACGGCGACCACGACCACCGGGCGGGCGGCGGCACGGGACACGACGGCGGAGTCGGCGTAGAAGACGTCGTCACCGGCGTCGTGCTGCGCCCAGTAGGCGGGCTCGCCGAAGGACAGTTCGTGCGCGGCCCACGGGTGTGGCTCGCCGGTGGTGATCACCAGCACGTCGCCGGGGGCACGGCCGGACTCCAGCAGCAGGTCGACGGCTTCCTCGGCCGCGTCCAGCGCGCCCTCGGCCGAGGCCGGGATCAGCTGGATCTGCGGGGTGGCGGGGAAAGCGGACGGCCCAGGCTTGGCCGCGGCAGGCTCGCGCGAGGCGCGCTGGGCCGGCATCGGCCGGACGGGACCCGGACGGCCGGGACGCGCGGGGGCCGCGGGGCGGGGGCCGGGTAGGGGACGAGGGGTCGGCGCGGTACGGCCGCTGGCCGGAGTGGCGCGGGGACCCTGGGCACTCTCGTGAATCTGAGGCTCCTCGGGAATGAGAGGCATGGGCTGATATCTATCAAACGCCGGTGCGGTGCGCGTCGGCGGGTGGCACATGAGTGCGATCGGGGGCGGTCAGAAGTCGAAGCCGAGCTGGCCCTCGATTTCCGGCGCGTTTGCTTCCGCCCAGCTGCGGACCTTCTTGAGGTGCCGCCACTGGGGCAGCGCATCAAGATACGCCCACGTCAAGCGGTGGTACGGGGTGGGGCCCCGTTCCTCCAGCGCGGCCTTGTGCACCGGGGACGGATACCCGGCGTTGGCCGCAAAACCGAAGTCTGCATGGTCGATACCCAGTTCGGCCATCATTTTGTCGCG
>CBFHCJ010000476.1:0-5722 GCA_965654005.1 uncultured Streptomyces sp.
GATGAACCTCGACAAGTGCATCGGCTGCCACACCTGCTCGGTCACCTGCAAGCAGACGTGGACCAACCGTCCGGGCTCGGAGTACGTCTGGTTCAACAACGTCGAGACCAAGCCGGGTTCCGGGTATCCCCGCCGGTATGAGGACCAGGAGAAGTGGAAGGGCGGCTGGACCCTGAACCGCCGGGGCAAGCTGAAGCTGAAGGCCGGTGGCCGGCTGCGCAAACTGGCCACCATCTTCTACAACCCGGACCTGCCCTCGCTCGACGACTTCTATGAGCCGTGGACGTACGACTACCAGAGCCTGACGACCGCACCGCTGTCCGACAGTTTCACAAGCGCCCGTCCCAAGTCGCAGCTGACCGGCCGGGACATGACACCCGTGCAGGGCCCGAACTGGGACGACGACCTCGCCGGAGCCGCCGAGTACGCTACCGCCGACCCGAATCTGAAGGGCATGTCGGAGCGGGTGCGGATGGAGTTCGAGCACGCGTTCATGTTCTACCTGCCGCGGATCTGCGAGCACTGCCTCAACCCGTCCTGCGTGGCCTCCTGTCCGTCGGGGGCGATGTACAAGCGGGAGGAGGACGGCATCGTCCTGGTCGACCAGGACCGCTGCCGGGGCTGGCGGTTCTGCGTGTCGGGCTGCCCGTACAAGAAGGTGTACTTCAACCACCGCACCGGAAAGGCGGAGAAGTGCACCTTCTGTTACCCGCGCATCGAGGCCGGGCAGCCCACCATCTGCTCGGAGACCTGTGTGGGCCGGCTGCGCCAACTCGGTGTGATGCTGTACGACGCCGACGCCGTCCTGGAGGCGGCCTCGGTGAAGGACGACAAGGACCTGTACGAGGCGCAGTTGTCGGTGTTCCTCGATCCGGAGGACCCCGAGGTGCAGGCGGCGGCAGAGCGTGACGGCATCGCCCACGACTGGATTCAGGCCGCCCGGCGGTCCCCGGTGTACGCGTTGATCAAGAAGCACCGGGTGGCGCTGCCGTTGCACCCGGAGTACCGCACCATGCCCATGGTCTGGTACGTCCCACCGCTGTCCCCGGTCACGGACGCGGTGCATGCCACCGGCTACCACGACGACGATCCCGACCGTGTCTTCGCCGCGATCGACGCCCTGCGCATCCCCATGGAGTACCTGGCCAACCTCTTCACGGCCGGGGACACCACCGTGGTGGAGGGTGTGCTGCGCAAACTGACCGCGATGCGTGCCCACATGCGCGCCCAGCAGCTCGGCGACCCGCCCGACCAGGACCTACTCGGCCAGGCCGGCACGAGCGCCGAGGACATCGAGGACCTCTACCGGCTGCTGGCCATCGCCAAGTACGACGACCGCTACGTCATCCCCAAGGTGCACGCCGAGGGCTCCGGCGCCCTGATGGCCCAGCACTGCTCTCTCGACTACCCCGGCGGCGTCGCCGACCTCGCTGCCCACGACGAGGACCAGCGGGCCGCCGCTCCACCACCCCTGCCGGGCCTGAACCCGTCAGGCGGCGGCAGCCAGTTCCGTGACGGCGACGGAAAGGTGCGCTTCAACCTCCTCGGCTGGAACGGCGCCGGCCCCGCCCCCGGCCTCTTCGGCGACGGGAGCGGCCGATGATCCCCCGCCGCGCCCGCCGGACGGCAGCCGACACCCCCCTGGTGCACCGCATCGCCTCGGTCCTCCTGCGCTACCCGGACGAGACGATGCTCGCCTGCCTCGACGACATTACCGCCGCACTCCCCGCCCTCGCCGACCCGGCCGACCGCACCCGGCTCTTCGCCGCCTGCGACCACCTGCTGAGCCTGAGACCGACCGAGGCCGCCCAGCGGTACGTGGACACCTTCGACCACACCCGCCGCCGCAGCCTGCACCTGACCTACTACCGGCACGGCGACACCCGCGCCCGCGGCATGGCCCTGCTCGCCCTCAAACACGCCTACCGACAGGCCGGCCACGAACCGCCCGAGGCGGAGCTGCCCGACTTCCTGCCGCTGATGCTGGAGTTCGCCGCCCTCGCCCCTGAGCCGGGCCACCGCATCCTGCTGCAGTGCCGGGCCGGACTCGAACTCCTGCGGCAGGCGCTCCACGAGCACTCCACTCTCTACGCCGATGTCCTCGACACGCTCTGCGGCCGGCTGCCCGAACCGGCCCGCCACGAGCGCGACGCGTGGCGCCGGCTGGCCGCCGAGGGACCGCCGGGCGAACACGTCGGCCTGGAGCCCTTCGGCCCACCGGAGCACACCGGACTGGAGCCGTTCGCTCCGCCCGGACATCCGGCACCGTCCGCATACCCGACGCCAAGGGCGTTCCTGAGTGCAAAGGAGGGCCGGTGAGTTCCTGGGACCTGTGGTGGTGGGTCATCCTGCCCTACCTCGCCCTTGTCACCTTCGTCGTCGGCCACGTCTGGCGTTGGCGCTACGACCAGTTCGGCTGGACCAGCCGCTCCACCCAGCTGCAGGAGCGCCGCCTGCTGAAATGGGGCGGGCCGCTTTTCCACTACGGCACCTTCGCCGCCATCGCCGGCCACGTCATGGGCATCCTCATCCCCGAGTCGTTCACCCGGTGGCTGGGCATCCCCGAGGACACCTATCGCCTGTTCTCCTCCATCGGCGGCACCGTCGCCGCGCTCGCCGTCTTCTTCGGCGTGGTGATCCTCGCCTTCCGTCGCACTACCGTGCCCAAGGTCCGTGCCACCACCAGCCCCGTCGACTGGCTCGCCCTCATCCTGCTCGCCATCGTCATCGTGCTCGGCATCATCCCGACCATGGGCGTCAACCTCTTCGGCGGCGGCTACGACTACCGCCAGAGCGTGGCCCTGTGGTTCCGCGGCCTCTTCGTCGGCAACCCGGATGTGGCCGCCATCTCCCACGCTCCGCTGATCTATCAGGTCCATGCCACCGCTGCCTGGGCCATCCTCGCCGTGTGGCCCTTCACCCGGCTCGTGCACGCCTGGAGCATCCCGCTGTGGTATCTGTGGCGGCCGTTCATCCTCTACCGCTCCCGCACCGACGCCCACCCCGCCGAACCCGGCACCAGCGGACGCCGCTGGCGCCGCATCGGCGTCCGCTACTGACAGAGAAACGGCATCTCACCCCATGCAGAAGCTCTCCCTCGACGCCCGCGTTCGCGAACATCTGGAACGGGCCGCAGCATCCTCCACCGGCCGCAGCGCCGAGACCGTCTACGGCGGCCACGAACACACTTTGCGCCAGACCCTCATCGCCCTGCGTGCCGGCACCACCCTGGCCGAACACGAAAACCCCGGCGAGGCCACCGTCCTCGTGCTGCGCGGCAGGGTACGGCTGCACAGCGGCGACGAGGCGTGGGAGGGCATGGCCGGAGACCTGCTCCTCGTACCGCCCGCCCGCCACAGCCTTCAGGCCCTCGAAGACACCGCCGCGCTGCTGACCGTCGCCAAGACGCCCTGACCCGCGCAGCTCTGCGCACGGCTGCCGACCGCAGCGCGACGGCTGGTTCGTCGGGGCGCAGACCGCGCCTGTTGGCTGCGGAGACGCTGGAAGAAGTCGCCGCGGCCACGCTCGGTACCCGTCAGGGGGTTCGCGTCATCCTTGAGGGCTTTGTCAACTCGCCTTGCCGGTGCCGGTGCCGGTGCTGAGGGCGGCCGCGGCGGTGAACTCGTCGCGTGTGTGCTCCAGGGCGCCGAGCGAGACGATCTCGCGGGGGAAGAACTGCGCGAGCGTCCAGTCCGCCAGCACCCGCAGGCGCCGGTTGAAGGACGGCAATTTGAGCAGGTGGTAGGTGCGGTGGATCAGCCAGGCGGGGAATCCCCGTAGGCGCACGCCGCGGATCTCGGCAACTCCCTGGTACAGGCCCAGGCTGGCGACCGCTCCGGCCGAGGCGTGCCGGTACGTCATGGGGGTGGCGCCACGCTGTGTGGCGATGATGTTGTCGGCGACGAGGCGGGCCTGCCGGACGGCATGCTGCGCACTCGGCGCGCACATTGCGCCGTCGCCGCAGGCGAGGTCGGGCACGGCGGCGCAGTCGCCCGCTGTCCAGGCGTCCGTGGCGCCGGCGACCGACAGGCAGGCAGTGGCACGGAGGCGGCCTTGTGCGTCGAGCGGCAGGTCGGTGTGCCGGAGCAAGGGGTGGGGCGCGACCCCGGCCGTCCAGACCAGCGTGCCCGCCGGGAATGCCGTACCGTCGTCCAGGACGATGCGGCCGCCGACGGCAGAGCTCAGCCGGGTGTTCAGACGCACATCGATGCCACGGCGCCGCAGCAGATCGGCGGTGTAGCGGCTCATCGACTCCCCGACCTCCGGCAGGATCCGGTCGGCGGCCTCGACCAGGACCCAGTGCATCTGGCGAGGGTCGAGACCCGGGTAGTGCCGGCTGGCGTCGCGAGCCATGTCCTCCAACTCGGCCAGGGCCTCCACTCCGGCGAACCCGCCGCCGACGAAGACGAACGTCAGCGCCTCTTCGCGATGCCGCACGGACGTGGCCCAGGCCGCCTCATCCAGTCGGCTGAGCACGTGGTTGCGCAGGTGGATCGCCTCGGCGACCGACTTGAAGCCGATCCCGTTCTCGGCCAGCCCGGGGACCGGCAGTACCCGAGAGACGGAGCCCGGCGCCAGCACCAGCACGTCGTAGTGCAGTGGCTCCGGAGCCCTGCCCTTCTTCTCGAGGAAGGCGGTGTGGTGCGCATGGTCGATCGAGGTGATCGTGCCGGTGATCACCCGGGTCTTCGTCAGCGCCTGCCGCAAGGGCACCACGACGTGGCGCGGCTCGAGGCTGCCCGCGGCGGCCTCGGCCAGCAGCGGCTGGTAGGCCAGGTAGGAGTGCGGGTCCACCAGGGTGACGGCGGCCTCCCCGCGGCGCAGCCGCCGCTGGAGCCGAAGTGCCACCTGCAGGCCGCTGTTGCCGCCGCCCACGATCAGGATCCGGGGTACTGCTGTCATCCGACCCACCCACTCATGCCTGAGATGCTGTGACCCAGCGAAGTGTTTTTACAAGTTAAATTGTATTAATTGGTCTATCGGTTGGGAAGGTGCCGTGTCCGCGAGTCTTGGCTGGCCCTGAACCGCGGGCGGTGACGGGCGTGAAATCCGGGCCTGGCAGGCAACGGCTGCTGTCACGTGACCGAGGGCGGCAGTGACGGCGTGTGAGAGTGCACGGCAGGGAACCTTTTCCCCGTGCCGCCCACCCGGCGGCTGGGCCGGGCGACGGGCTACTGCACCAGCAGACTGATCCCCAGCACCGTAAGGACGATGACCTTGGCGGTCTCGAAGGCCACGTAGTACACGTGCCCGCGCGAGCGGGGCAGGTCCTCACCGGCAAGAACCCGGTCCGACCTGCGGTTCAGCCGGCGGCGGATCACCCCCAGCTGTACGGCGAGCAGCACCGCCACGACGGCGGTGAGCGCCACGACGGCCGCCGGCGGGCCGCCGACGGCCACCGCCGCAATAACGACGGCGGCCAGGACGGCCTCAACGAGGTTCAGTGCACGGAAGACCATGCGGCCGATGCCCAGTCCGATGGGGATGGTCACCCCGGGGGCGCGGAACTTCAGGGGCGCCTCCAGGAAGGAGATCGCCAGCACCATTCCGAGCCAGAGGAAGGTGACCGCGCCCGCGGTCGCGGCCGACGTGGCATTCATCGATGCGTTGCCTCTCTGCCATACCCGAAGGACGGCTGTCGGGTATGGCGGATCGGGACAGAGGCCAGGACGCCAGCCGGCCCGCGAACTCCGGTGGCGAGGCCACGACGATGAGCGAGGCC
>CBFHCJ010000477.1:0-5698 GCA_965654005.1 uncultured Streptomyces sp.
CCTCTCCCCCACGCACCGAGGAGCGTTTTCGCCGTGACCATCACCCAGCCCGACCTCAGCGTCTTCGAGACCCTGGAGTCGGAGGTGCGCAGCTACTGCCGCGGCTGGCCCACCGTCTTCGACCGCGCGCAGGGCAGCCGTATGTACGACGAGGACGGACACGAGTACCTCGACTTCTTCGCCGGCGCAGGGTCACTCAACTACGGCCACAACAACCCCGTACTCAAACGGGCGTTGATCGACTACCTGGAGCGGGACGGCGTCACCCACGGGCTCGACATGTCCACCGTCGCCAAGCGTTCCTTCCTCCGCGCCTTCCAGGAACTGGTCCTTCGGCCGCGCGATCTGCCGTACAAGGTCATGTTCCCGGGGCCGACCGGCACCAACGCCGTCGAGTCCGCCCTGAAGCTGGCGCGGAAGGTGAAGGGGCGCGAGGCCATCGTGTCCTTCACCAACGCCTTCCACGGGATGTCCCTGGGGTCCCTCGCCGTGACCGGCAACGCCTTCAAGCGGGCCGGGGCGGGCATCCCGCTCGTGCACGGCACGCCCATGCCCTTCGACCACTACCTGGACGGCAGGGTCCCCGACTTCCTGTGGTTCGAGCGGCTTCTGGAGGACCAGGGGTCCGGGCTCAACCAGCCCGCCGCCGTCATCGTCGAGACCGTGCAGGGCGAGGGCGGCATCAACGTGGCCCGTCCGGAGTGGCTGCGCGGTCTCGCCGATCTGTGCGCGCGCCGGGACATGCTGCTGATCGTCGACGACATCCAGATGGGCTGCGGCCGTACCGGCGCCTTCTTCTCGTTCGAGGAGGCCGGGATCGTGCCGGACATCGTCACCGTGTCCAAGTCCATCAGCGGCTACGGGCTGCCCATGTCGCTGTGCCTGTTCAGGCCCGAGCTGGATGTCTGGGAGCCGGGCGAGCACAACGGCACCTTCCGGGGCAACAACCCCGCGTTCGTCACGGCCACCGCCGCCCTGGAGACGTACTGGACCGACGGTTCCGCCATGGAGAAGCAAACGCGGGCGCGCGGCGAGCAGGTCGAGCAGGTGCTGGTGTCGATCGCTGAGGAGCACTTCGCCGAGGTCAAGGAGTACCGCGGGCGCGGCCTGGTGTGGGGACTGGAGTTCCACGACAAGGGGCGTGCCGAGCGCGTGGCGCGACGCGCCTTCGAGCTCGGGCTGCTCGTGGAGACATCCGGCCCCGAGAGCGAGGTCGTCAAGCTGCTGCCCGCCCTCACCATCACCCCCGACGAGCTGGACAAGGGCCTGAGCACCCTCGCCCGCGCCGTACGCGAGACCGTCTGAGCAACCCCCGAGCCGTCCGACCAACCCTGAAAGGGAGGCACGCACCACCGTGATCGTCCGTTCGTTCAAGGACATCGAAGGCACCGACCGGCATGTGAGGGCCGCGTCCGGCACCTGGGAGAGCAAACGCATCGTCCTCGCCCGGGAGAAGGTCGGCTTCTCCCTCCACGAGACGATCCTGTACGCGGGCACGGAGACGTCCATGTGGTATGCGAACCACATCGAGGCGGTCGTGTGCGTCGAGGGCGAGGCCGAACTCACCGACCACGAGACCGGGAAGACATACCAGGTCACGCCCGGGACCATGTACCTCCTCGACGGGCACGAGCGGCACACGCTCCGCGTCAAGGAGGACTTCCGCTGCATCTGCGTCTTCAATCCGCCCGTGACCGGACGGGAGGACCACGACGAGAACGGCGTCTACCCCCTGCTCACCGAACCCGAGGAGGTGTGACATCACCATGGCCACCGCCACTGTCACCGATCTCTACCCCAGCCGTGGCACCACCGAGGTGTCGGTCCCGCGCCAGGACCCGGTCGTCTGGGGCACGCCCGGGACGCCCGGGCCGATCTCCGTCACGGACCTCCAGTCGTACGAGCGCGACGGCTTCCTCGCCGTTGGCGAACTGCTCGCCGAGGACGAAGTCGCCGTCTACCGGCAGGAGTTGCAGCGGATCGTCACCGATCCGGAGATCCGTGCCGACGAACGGTCCATCGTGGAGCCGAAGTCGAAGGAGATCCGGTCCGTCTTCGAGGTGCACCGGATCAGTCAGGTGTTCGCCCGTCTCGTGCGCGACGAGCGCGTCGTCGGGCGAGCGCGGCAGATCCTCGGCTCGGACGTCTACGTCCACCAGTCACGGATCAACGTCAAGCCGGGCTTCGGGGCCAGCGGCTTCTACTGGCACTCGGACTTCGAGACCTGGCACGCCGAGGACGGTCTGCCGAACATGCGGACGGTGTCCGTCTCGATCGCGCTGACCGAGAACTACGACACCAACGGCGGACTCATGATCATGCCGGGGTCGCACCGCACGTTCCTCGGCTGTGCCGGGGCCACGCCCCAGGACAACTACAAGAAGTCGCTGCAGATGCAGGACGCGGGCACGCCGTCCGACGAGGCGCTGACCTCGATGGCGAGCCGGTACGGCATCAAGTTGTTCACCGGCAGGGCCGGTTCGGCGACCTGGTTCGACTGCAACTGCATGCACGGGTCCGGGGACAACATCACGCCGTTCCCGCGCAGCAACGTGTTCATCGTGTTCAACAGCGTGGAGAACGCGGCGGTCGAGCCGTTCGCGGCTCCGGTACGGCGGCCGGAGTTCATCGGGGCTCGGGACTTCACGCCGGTACGGTGAGCCAGTTCCCCGCTGACCAGGCAGAACACAGTCGCGTACCGGGCCCGTACAGCCGCATACCGGGCCCGTGATGTGCGGTGGGACCACACACGCGGCCCGGCATGCCGGCACCCGTGAGGCAGTCGGGCCCGCCTCCCCCGGAAGGGGTGCGGGTTCGACTGCTTACGGCTGTCGCCGGCTCGCCGCGGCCGTTCACGGGCAATACGCGGGCACCCGCGCAGCCTCATCCGGCCAGCACGTCCAGCAGGCGGTCGACGTCCTCGGACGTGTTGTACAGGTGGAAGGCTGCCCGGAGGTTGCCCGCCCGGTTGGAGACCTCGATGCCGGCGCCGCTCAACTCCGCCTGCCGGTGACCGAGTCCGGGCACGGACACGATCGGCGAGCCCGGCGCGGGGACCGGTTCATGGCCGAGGGCGGGGAGCCCCGTACGGAAGCGGTCGGCGAGGGAGAGGTCGTGGGCGCGTACGGTGTCCACGCCGAGTTCCTCCAGCAGTTCCAGGGAGCGGCGGGCGCCTGTGTACGAGAACAGCGCGGGGCTCTCGTCGAAACGCCGTGCGGAGTGGGCGAGTTCGGCCACCGGCCCGTAGCAGCTGTCCCAGGGCTCCTCGCCCGCGACCCAGCCGGCGAAGAGCGGCGTGAGGGAGCCGAAGCCCTCCGGAACCACCAGAAAGGCCACGCCGCGCGGGCAGAAGAGCCACTTGAAGGCGACGGCGACGACGTAGTCGTACGCGTCGGCCTCGATCGGCAGCCAGCCGGCGGCCTGCGACGCGTCCACGTATGTACGGGCGCCGTGTTCCCGGGCGGCCGTACGGATCGCGGGCAGGTCGGCGATCCGGCCGTCGGCGGACTGCGCGGCGCTGACCGCTACGAGGGCCGTGCCGGGCCGTACGGCCTCGGCGATCCCCTCCAGGGCGACGGTACGGACCTTGAGGTCGCCCCGCATGTGGAAGGGGGTGACGACCGAGCTGAAGTCACCCTCGGCGGTGAGGACTTCGGCACCCTCGGGCAGCGAGGCGGCGATCAGCCCGGTGTAGACGGCGACCGAGGCCCCGGCCGCCACCCGGCGGACGGGGACCCCGGCCAGCCGGGCGAAGGAGGCGCGGGCGGCCTCCACGTCGGCGAACATGTCGGTGGGCTGTCCCGCGGCCGCCGCCTCCAGGGCGGTCCGCATGGCCTCCACCGTGCGGGCCGGCATCAGCCCGGTGCTCGCGGTGTTCAGGTAAGTGTTCTTCGGGGCGAACTCGGTGCGGACGAGGCTCTCGAAGGTCTCCATGGAAACACTGTGGGGCCCCAGAAAGTCATAGTCCATTGCAAATTTTTAAGCGGTTCCACCAAGGAACCCTTATATGTCCACCTCGACCTGCGCCCTTGCTCAGTGCTGCGGCACCGCGCACCCGTCCGGACCGCAGGCCTCCGCTCCGTCGTCCTCGATGAGCTTCAGCGGCGAGCGCTCGCCCCACGCCTGTGTCAGCGCCTGCGCGAAGACCTGCGCGGGCTGGGCGCCGGAGACGCCGTACTTGCGGTCCAGGACGAAGAAGGGAACGCCGTTCGCGCCCAGCTCGGCGGCCTCGCGCACGTCGGCGCGCACGGCGTCGGCGTACGCGGTGGGGTCGGCGAGCACCTTGCGGGCGTCCTCGGCGTCGAGCCCGGCCTCCACCGCCAGCTCCACCAGCCGCTCGTCACCCTCGGTGAACAGGGACCGCTCCTCGGCGAAGTTCGCCCGGTACAGGATCTGGATCAGCTGGTCCTGCCGGCCCTGCTCCTTGGCGAAGTGCAGCAGACGGTGCATGTCGAAGGTGTTGCCGTGGTCGCGGCCTGCGGTGCGGTACTCCAGGCCCTCGGCGGCGGCCTGCGCGCCCAGGTTGTCCTCCCCGGCCTGCGCCTGTGCCTCACTCATCCCGTACTTCTTGGTGAGCATCGCCAGGACCGGCTGGACATCCCCCTTGGTGCGGCCGGGGTCCAGCTCGAAGGAGCGGTGCACCACCTCGACGTCGTCCCGGTGCGGGAAGGCCTGGAGCGCCTTCTCAAAGCGGGCTTTTCCGACATAACACCAGGGGCAAGCGATGTCGGACCAGATCTCCACGCGCATGTCTTCGACTTCTCTCCGGGTCGTACGGTTACGGAGCCTCCCTCCGCGGAGTGGGTGAACATTCAAGCAGCGCGGTTTCATTCCCCGGGTACGGACAAGCGCGGGAACAGGTGGTGGTCGCCCGCCCGGGTGGCTCGTCGGCCGTTGATCCGCATGGGTCACGTTGGTGAGCGACTGCATCCTGTGGGTGATACGCCTCGCGGTGACGAACATCGTGTCGGGGAAGCCGGCGGGGCGGTACGGCCCACGACTGCCGATGCCGCGAGTCTCGCGGTGTCGGCGGTGCCGCCCGCGGCAGGGGGCCGGCCACGGCTCGCCTGCCGCGCCGGAAGGCCCTCCTGGGCGGCCTCAAGACCGAACACACCATTGCTTCACGGTATTTGATCTTCCTTTGGTCGGGGTTTTACTACCGTGCGTTATCGTCACTCGCGTCTGTCGGAACGTCAGAACCGCGCCGCTCCTGCCACCCGGGACCTGCGCGGACAACCCACCTTGGAGCGAGTGTGCGAGAGCAGTTCTACGAGCGCGAGGAAATCATCGACCGCGGTGGTTTTTTCGGTGGCGAAGAAATCGTCGAGCGCGAGGAGTACATCCGGCGCGACGGATTCGGCCGCGAGGAGATCATCGAGCGCGAGGAGGTCATAGAGCGCCCGGGCTTCTTCGGCAGCCTTCTCGGTGAGCAGGAAGTCGTCCGCGAAGAGGTCGTCGAGCGCGACTTCTTCTGACCCGGAACGCATGGCCCTGCCGTCCGCCGGCAGGCACCGCGGCGGGCGGCAGGGGGACCGAACCCCTCGTAAGGGAAGACTGCCGGGCCCTGCGAGCGGTCCAGTCCGACGGAACGGGCCGGGCGGCACCGGCCACGGCCGACGCGACGCGCGACGCGCGACACCGGGCTGATCATCGCCGGATTCGACGCGCGGCCGGGCTGATCATCGCCGGATTCGACGCG
>CBFHCJ010000478.1:0-5682 GCA_965654005.1 uncultured Streptomyces sp.
AAGGCCGAGAAGTCGCCGAACGCCTCGGAGTCGGCGCGACGGGTGGACTCGGGGATACGGTACTTCGGGGCGAGCGCGAGCGTGTGGGCGCAGGCGCTCTCGAGGCTCACGCGGTGTCCGACGGAGACGAACACCGGCTTGACGGCGGCCTGGGTGCGCAGGGCGCGGCCGACCTCGTCGGCACCCGCGAGAAGGGGGCTCGTGCTGCCGCGCGCGGCGCCCGGCTCCTCGTATGTGAAGGTGAAGGGGTTCTTGGCCACCCCGATCGTCGGCAGACCGGTGAGGACGCCGAGGTGGCTCGCCAGGCCGAAACGTCGCGGGTGGGCCAGTCCGTAGCCGTCACAGACGACCAGTCCGGGGTCGCGGTCGAGAGCCTCGAGGGCAGCCAGGACCGTGGGCATCTCACGGACGGCGAGCAGACGGGGGACGTACGTAATGGTGACCTCCCCCCGGGGGGTGGCCTGGGCGACCGGGGTGAGCGTGACCGCGTCCAGGACGACGGCCGCCGCCGCGACCACGCCGCGCTCGTCGTCATAGGCGACGTCGACCCCCGTCACACGGCCGGTGCCTGGCGGCGGCCCGGGCTCGTCGAGAACCACCCGGTCGCGCAACTCGTCCTGCGCGGCACGGGCTTCTTCTTCGGTCGCGGGCCAGCCCGCTGGGATGCGTACGGTCATCATGGTGATGTCGAGCGTACGACCCCGCGGTGTGCCCTCACTTGCCCAGAGCGCGCTTCAGCTCGCTCTTGTTCATGTCCGAACGGCCATGGATGTTGCTCCGCTTGGCCTCCTCGTACAGCTGGTCGTAGGTGGGCCCCTCGGAGCCCTTGCCCGAACGCTGTCCGCCCCGCTTACCGGACGACATGTCCTGGGTGGACGTGCGGCTCGCGGTCTTGGACTCTCCGGAGCGGGCGCGCTCCTTGTTCACGGTCCGCGCCGCGATCTCCTTGGCGCGCTTCTCGCTCTCCCCGCGGTCGCGCGCGCTCTCCTTGATGTGCTCGTACTGACGTTCCCGCTTGGAACTGGAGCCGCGTGGCATGACCGGTCACTTCCTTTCGGGGTGCGGCTTGCTTACGAGTACCCGTTTTCACCGGGACCACCGTCAGGGCTGGGGGCAGGCCACGCGGCCCTGCTCATTGGAGGCCCAGCAGCCCAGGTCTGGTCGCAGTCCACGGTCTCGTACGAGCCCGTGTCGACGGTCCTCCAGGTGCGGCGTCCAGGTCGGTCCGCGGTCGGCGGAGTGCAGCACGCGCGCGCCATCGCCCGTGGCGAGCCACATGTCATGCGGTCCCGAGGTGTACAGACGCTGGGCGGCTCCGGCAGCCGCTCGCCGTGTGCCCGCGAGGGCGTCGCCCATAAGGCGGCGAGCGCCGCAACGCACAGTCCCACGGCCATCGTCCGGCCCGTAGGCCTCGTGTTCCCCATGCCGTCATGGCGGGCGAAGCCAAGCCACCCCCAACAACGCCGTCCGGATGCCCTCAGCCGGGAACCGAACGCCCGTGCCCGGTGTCCTCTCCGGTGTCCCGGAGACCACGGGACGGAGACATCGATCATCCGGTGGACCGCCTCAGTGGCATGGACTCGGTGACAGAGGTCACTCGGATTTCATGTGCACGGAACGCGCAATTCCATCGTCTTTTCGAGTGCCCGGCCCCATCCGCCCGAAGTCCGACCAGCCGTCACAAGGGAGCAAGGCGTTGTCCACCTTCATCGAGCAGCCCGTGGAGGCCCGTCTCGTCGCCGCCGCGCCGCGAATGCAGCGCATTCCCGCCACGCTCCACTACGACCGGCGTGACCCGTTCGCCATCCGTATGACCTTCCCGGCCCCGGCCACACTGGAGGGCGTGGAGGTCTGCTGGACTTTCGCCCGCGAGCTCCTCGCCGCCGGTCTGGAGGGCCCGGAGGGACACGGAGACGTACGGGTACGGCCGTACGGCTACGACCGCACCGTCCTGGAGTTCCACGCCCCGGAGGGCACCGCCGTGGTGCACGTCCACTCGAGCGAGGTCCGGTGCTTCCTGCAACGCACCACGGAACTGGTGCCGGTCGGCCTGGAGCACCTGCAGCTGGACCTGGACCACGGGCTGGCGGAGTTCATGCGAGACGCGTGCTGAACACGCCGTAGGGGCGACCGTTGGGTCACCCAGTTCTTCCAGGGACGGGGCCGGGACTCCTCGACGATTCCAGGCGGCCGTCGAGGGCGGGGTCGCCGGTGCGCGCGTCGGGGCGCGGGCGGGGCCCACGTTAATTCGTTGACAGCCCTCGGACCCGCTCCTACGGTGTAAGCGGCCTTGTTGCCGTCGATTGGAGAAGGACGTTGCTCGTCTGAGGTTTTGAGACACCGCGTCACACAGCGCTGTTCGCGTCTGTGTGCGTCGTGCGACCTCGGCGTACGAGCCGTCCTCCGGTGCGGGGCTCTTCCTCTGTTCACCGACCGTCGCCTGCGGTGTCTCACACGCGTTGCCCTGCCCGCTTCAAGCAACCGTGAGGCCCGTATGTCACACGCCACCTCCATCACCTGTACGTCCCTGTCCTTCTCATGGCCCGACGGCAGCTCCGTGTTCGACGACCTCCAGGTCGCGTTCGGACCCGGCAGGACCGGGCTCGTCGGCGTCAACGGTTCGGGAAAGTCCACCCTGTTGAGGCTGATCGCCGGTGAACTCGCCCCGTCCGAGGGCACCGTGCGCGTCGTCGGCGAGGTCGCTCATCTGCCGCAGAACGCCACGCTCGACACCGCCCTGCGGGTCGACGAGGCGCTCGGCATCGCCGCGACGCGCGCCGCCGTGCACGCCATCGAGGCGGGCGACGTGGCCGAGGAGCACTTCACGACCGTCGGTGACGACTGGGACGTGGAGGAGCGCGCCGAGGCGATGCTCGGCGAACTCGGGCTCGGCCACATCGGTTTGGACCGCACGATCGGCGAGGTCTCCGGTGGCGAGTCCGTGCTGCTGCGGCTGGCCGCGCTGCTGCTGCGCCGTCCGGACGTCCTGCTGCTCGACGAGCCCACCAACAACCTCGACCTGTACGCGCGCCGGCGGCTGTACGCGGCGGTCGAGGCCTGGTCCGGGGTGATGGTCGTGGTCAGCCACGACCGTGCACTCCTCGACCTGGTCGACCAGATCGCGGATCTACGCTCCGGGGAGGTGACCTGGTTCGGCGGCAACTTCTCGGCGTACGAGGAGGCACTGGCCGTCGAACAGGAGGCTGCGGAGCGCATGGTGCGCGTCGCCGAGGCCGACTTCCGCAAGCAGAAACGCGAACTGGTCGACGCCCAGGTCAAGTTGGCCCATCGCAAACGGTACGGCCAGAAGATGTGGGACAACAAGCGGGAACCGAAGATCGTGATGGGGGCGCGCAAGCGGGCGGCGCAGGAGTCCGCGGGCAAGCACCGCATCATGCACGAGGAGAGGCTCGCCGAGGCGAGGGAGCGCCTCGACGAGGCGGTCGAGGCGGTGAGGGACGACGACGAGATCCGCGTCGACCTGCCGTACACGGCGGTACCGCCGGGGCGGTCCGTCCTGACGCTGCGGGATCTGGAGCTCGCGTACGGCGCACGCGTGGAGGGCAGCCTCGATCTGCACGGTCCCGAGCGGATCGCGCTGATCGGACGCAACGGCGCGGGCAAGACCACCCTGCTGCGCACGATCGCGGGCGAGCTGGAGCCGGTCGCGGGCGAGGCGACGGCGCACGTGCCGTTGTGTTTCCTGCGCCAGCGGCTGGACGTCCTCGACGACGGGCTGACGGTCGCGGAGAACGTGGCCCGGTTCGCACCGGGCGCCACCAACAACCGGATCCGGGCGCGCCTGGCCCGCTTCCTGTTCCGTGGCGCACGGGCCGACCAGCCGGCCGGAACCCTGTCGGGCGGCGAGCGCTTCCGCGCCGCCCTGGCCGCGCTGATGCTCGCCGAGCCCGCGCCGCAGCTGCTCATGCTCGACGAGCCGACGAACAACCTCGACATGGCGAGCGTGCGGCAGCTCGCCACGGCCCTGGAGTCGTACGCGGGCGCGCTGATCGTGGCGAGCCACGACGTGCCGTTTCTGGAGACGATCGGGATCACGCGCTGGCTGCTGCTCGACGGCGAACTCGGAGAATCCACGCCAAAGGCCCTCGAGAATCCCGCCTGACGGCGACGGGACGCCACGGGCCCCGCACTCCGGAAACCCGCAGCCACCCCACCCGAAGGCCACCAACACCGCAGGCCCGTCTCAGGCAGCTCACAGCCCGAACCCGGGGCTTCGGCCCTGGGGGCCGGCCCTGCATGATGTCCGGCGACACCCTCAGCCGATACGGAGTTCCCCACGTGCCCAGCAAGAAGGCCCTCATCCGTCGGCCCGGCCCACGCCTCACCGAGGGACTGGTGACGCACATCGAGCGGGGGAAGGTCGACGTCGACCTCGCGCTCGAGCAATGGGAGTCGTACGCCGAGGCCCTGCGTACGCACGGCTGGGAGACGATCGAGGTGGATCCGGCCGACGACTGCCCGGACTCGGTGTTCGTCGAGGACACGGTGGTGATGTACAGGAACGTCGCGCTGATCGCCCGGCCGGGCGCCGAGTCCCGGCGCGAGGAGACCGCGGGCGTGGAGGAGGCCGTGGCCCGGCTCGGCTGCTCGGTGGACTGGATCTGGGAGCCGGGCACCCTCGACGGCGGCGACATCCTCAAGGTCGACGACACGATCTACGTCGGCCGCAGCGGGCGTACCAACGCGACCGCCGTCCAACAGGTACGCGCCGTCTTCGAACCGCTGGGCGCCCGTGTGGTCTCGGTGCCGGTGACCAGGGTGCTGCACCTGAAGTCGGCGGTCACCGCGCTGCCCGACGGCACGGTCATCGGCCATGTGCCGCTGGTGGACAAGCCGACGCTGTTCCCCCGCTTCCTGCCGGTGCCGGAGGAGTCCGGCTCACACGTCGTACTCCTCGGCGGCGGCAAGCTCCTCATGGCGGCCGGCGCCCCCAAGACGGCGGAGCTCCTGGCCGACCTCGGGCACGAGCCGGTGCTGGTGGACATCAGCGAGTTCGAGAAGCTCGAGGGCTGTGTGACTTGTCTCTCGGTACGCCTGCGGGATCTGAACCCCTGACCGTTGATCCGGCCGCCTCCTAGCCCGTTGACTTGCGGCCCACGGGGCATCGGGCAGCGCGGCGACGTACCCGGGCTCTGTCTGACACCCCGTGAGGAGCGCGGCTGGTCAGCGCTCTTTACAGCGCACTTAACCTACGGCTTCGTAACCTACGGCTTCGTAGCTTACGATCCCGTAAGTTCCGGCGCCGCTCGCCGGCTGGCGTGCTGTTGTCCCCCTTCTCCCTGGAGTACCCGTGACGATCACCTCTCCCCACCTCGGCAGCCCCTCCGTCTGGACCGACGCCCGGCTGCTGTACGCCCTGGAGGAAGTGGTCGAGAAGGAACTGAACCGGCATCTGCAGGTCGCCAAGGACTGGATGCCTCACGAGTACGTCCCGTGGAGCGACAGCCGCAACTTCCCCGGCTTCTTCGAGGACGGCGAGGCCTGGGACAAGGAGCAGTCCAAGGTCACCGAGGTCGGCCGGATCGCGCTGGTCGTCAACCTTCTGACGGAGGACAACCTCCCCAGCTACCACCACGAGATCGCCACCCTCTTCGGCCGCGACGGCGCCTGGGGCACCTGGGTGCACCGCTGGACCGCCGAGGAGGGCCGGCACGGCATCGT
>CBFHCJ010000479.1:0-5674 GCA_965654005.1 uncultured Streptomyces sp.
GCGGCGGGCGGAGTGCGGCCGGGTACGAACACCGACGGCCTGAACCGCGCCCGCCTCCTGGTGGACGGCGAACAGATCGTGGTCGGCGGCCCGGCACCCGCGGCGGGCACGGAGCCCGCGGGCTCGTCCACCGGCGGATCAGCGTCCGGCGCGGTCCCCGCCACCCCCGTCTCCCTCAGCACGGCGACCGTGGACCAGCTCGACGTGCTGCCGGGGGTCGGCCCCGTCCTGGCCCAGCACATTGTCGACTACCGCTCGCAGCACGGCGGATTCCGCTCGATCGACGAACTCCGCGAGGTCAACGGCATCGGTGAGCGTCGCTTTGCCGACCTACGAAAGCTCGTACGACCGTGAGGGCGTCAAGGGAAGGCGGCGCGGACAGGCCGGAGACCTCACCGCAGACCCCAGGGCCGGACACCTCGCGGCCCACGGCTACGGTCCCCGCCGACCCGGATGCGCAAACCGGCTGCGGCCGGCCAAACGCACCGCCGGCCCTGTGCGCCCCCGATCGTTCCGCCGCGCCCGGTGCGGTCGTCGGTCGGCCAGGGGACCTGCACACCCCCGATCGCTCTGCCACGCCGGTGACCGCCCGCAGTCGGCTTGGAGACCCGCACCCCCGTCACGACGGGCCGACCGACCTGCGGCTGGTGGTGCCCGCGCTTGCGGCGTGGGGGACGGCTGCGTGGGCGCTGAATGCCTCGCCCACGTCAGTCGTCGGCGTGGTGGTCGTCTGCCTGACGGTGGCCGGTGGGTTGTCGGTGAGGTGGGGGGCCGGGACGGTGGGCGGAGAGGGCGGTCGCGGATCGTGGGGCTCATGGTCGGTCGTCTCCGTCGCCGCCGTGCTGCTCTGTATCGCGGCCGCCGCAGCCTCCGCCGGGCTTCATGGCGCGGATCTGCGGCGCGGGCCCGTGCCCACGCTGGCGCGTCAATACGCCGAGGTGACCGCGGAGGTCGAGGTCTCCTCCGATCCCCGGTTCAGCCGGCCCAGGATCAATGGCGATCACGCGACGCCGACCGCCGTGCTGCTCGACGGGGAGGTCCGGCGCCTGACGAAGCCCGACGGGACCGCGGTGGCGACGCGGGCGCCGGTGCTGGTGATCGTCGACGTGGACTCCAGGGAGGCGAAACGCGTTTCGCCGGGCGCCGGAAGGTCACCCTGGTTGGAACTCCTGCCCACCACGCGCGTGCGGGTGGCCGCACGGCTGGCTCCGCCACTGACCGGGGAAGGTCGCGTCGCGGCCGTGGTGCGGGTACGGGGCGGGGGGCCGCCCGACGTGGTGGGGGAGCCGTCCGGGGCGCAGCGGTGGGCGGGGCGGTTGCGCGCCGGGCTGCGGGAGGCGACCGACGGGCTCGGTCCGGACGTGCGGGCGCTGCTTCCGGGGCTGGTCGTCGGGGACACCGCGCGGGTCACGCCCGAGCTGGACGACGCCTTCAAGGACACGGATCTGGCGCACCTGCTGGCCGTCAGCGGGGGCAACTTCACGTTGCTGCTGGCCCTGTTCATCGGCCCGGCAGGGTTGGCGCAGCGCGTCGAGCGTCGCGGGATCGCGCCCCGGCTCGGCATCCCGCTGCGGGGCACCGCGCTGATCGGCGGTGCGCTCACCCTCGGGTTCGTGGTCGTGTGCAGGCCGGATCCGAGCGTGCTGCGGGCCGCGGCCTGCGGAGCGATCGCACTGCTCGCGATCGCGACAGGGCGCCGCAGATCACTGATTCCCGCGCTGGCCACGGCGGTCCTGCTGCTGGTGCTCTACGACCCCTGGCTCGCCCGGGGCTACGGGTTCCTGCTCTCCGTACTGGCGACCAGCGCCCTGCTCACCGTCGCCCCACGCTGGAGCGCGGCGTTGCAACGGCGCCGGGTGCCACCAGGGCTGGCCGAGGCGCTGGCAGCCGCCGCAGCCGCGCAGGCGCTGTGCGCACCGGTCGTCGCGGTACTGTCGGCGCGGGTGAGCCTGGTCGCGGTGCCCTGCAACCTGCTCGCGGAGTTGGCGGTGGCGCCTGCCACGGTGCTGGGATTCGCCGCGCTGGCCGCCGCACCGGTGGCGATGCCGGTGGCCAAGGGGCTGGCGTGGTGCGCGGGTTGGCCGGCCGACTGGATCGCCGGTATCGCGCGTACGGGGGCGTCGCTGCCGGGCGGGGGAGTGGACTGGCCGGGCAGTTGGACGGGGGCGCTGCTGCTCGCGGTGGTGACGGCCGTGGTCGTGTTCGTCGGCCGACGGCTGTTGCGACACCCCTGGCTGACCGGCGTCTGTGCCGTGGTACTGCTGCTCGTGGTGGTGCAGCCGCCGCTCCTGACCAGGGTGATCACGGGATGGCCTCCGCCCGGCTGGCGGTTCGCGATGTGCGACGTGGGGCAGGGGGACGCCACCGTTCTCTCGGCGGGTCCCGGAACCGCGCTGGTCGTGGACGCGGGGCCCGATCCGGCGTTGGTCGACCGCTGTCTGACGTTGCTCGGCGTCTCCCGCATCCCGCTCCTCGTGCTCACCCACTTCCACGCCGACCATGTGGCGGGGCTGCCAGGAGTGCTGCGCGGGCGTTCGGTGGGGGCGGTCGAGACCACCGGGTTCGAGGAGCCGCCGGAACAGGCCGCGTTCGTACGCGCTCAGGCAGCCGCCCAGCACATTGCGGTGACGCACGCCGTGGCCGGGGAGCGCCGCCGCATCGGAGCGCTCGACTGGCAAGTGCTGTGGCCTCCCCCAAGCTCTCGGCTTCGCTCGAGCAGGGACGCACCCCCATCCGACCCGGCCCCGTACCTCGACGGACCGAATGACGCGAGCGTGGCCCTGTTCGTACGGTCGGCGGGGCTGACCCTCTTGCTGCTGGGCGATCTCGAACCCCCGGCGCAGCAGGCGCTGTTGAGATCGCCGGCCGGTGCGGAGCTGGGACCTGTGGACGTCCTGAAGGTCGCCCACCATGGGTCGGCGTACCAGGACCCCGAGCTCATACGGAGGGTGGCGCCGCGGCTCGCGCTGATCTCGTGCGGCAGGGGCAACCCGTACGGCCACCCGGCGCCGGTTACGGTCACGGCGCTGCGGGACGAGGGTGCGCTCGTGCTGCGTACGGACGAGGACGGGGCGATCGCCGTCGTCGGGGCGGGCGAGGGACTGAGTGTGGCGAGAGACTGAGGTCATGAATTCCGCACAGGCTGACGCCTACCTTCGCAGGATCGGGGTCGAGCATCCCGCCTGGCCCACCGTCGATGTGCTGCGCGAGCTGCATCTCCGCCATCTGCAGACAGTGCCGTTCGAGAACCTGTCGATCCACCTGGGCGAAGGGATCGTGCTGGAGGAGAAGCGGCTGCTCGACAAGATCGTGGGGGCATGCAGGGGTGGCTTCTGTTACGAACTGAACGGGGCGTTCGGGGCGTTGCTGGCGGCGCTCGGCTTCGACGTGACGCTGCTCGCGGCGCGGGTGTACGGGGAGGAGGGGCGGCTCGGGGTGCCGTACGACCATCTCATGCTGCGCGTGCGGACGGTGGACGGGGGCGACTGGCTGGTCGACGTCGGCTTCGGGGCGCACAGTCACTATCCACTGGCGATCGGGGAGCGGGGCGAGCAGCGGGATCCGGCCGGTGTGTTCCGGGTGATCGAGGCCGGGCCGGACCCGGCCGGGGTGCGAGGAAGTGGTGTGGCGGAGTTCGGGGACCTCGACGTGCTGCGGGAGGGCAAGCCGCAGTACCGGCTGGAGGTGCGGCCGAGGGCGCTCGGGGACTTCCTGGTCGGGGCGTGGTGGAACAGCACGTCACCGGCTTCACACTTCGTGCGGTCGCTGGTGTGCTCAAGAGTCACGGAGGCCGGAGGCCGGATCACGCTCAGCGGCAGCCGGTTCACGGTGACGGCCCCGGACGGGCGGAAGGAGGTCTCGGACCTGGCGAGTGACGAGGAGATTCTGGAGGTGTACCGGGAGCGGTTCGGTATCGAGTTGGAGCGAGTGCCGACGGTACGAAAGGTGGAAAAGGGCTGATTGAGGGTTACTCATGCGTAGTTCCTGCACATCTGCTGGATTCCCGCAATCTGGGTCTTGGCAACGGCATGGACGGCGAGGTGCGGGCGGCCTGCCCGGGCCACCACCGAGCTGCACCGCGACTTCACGGTGAGCTGGCAGACGATGCTCGCCCGGGGGATCGCCGTGGTCGGGCCGAGCATCAGGATCGATCTGGACGCGCAGATCGTGGAGAAGGCCTGACGTGGGCCTCCGGCCATGCTGCGCGTAGCGGAAAATGGCCTCGTGAGCGATGTGAGACATGTGCTGGTGCTGTCCGACCGCGATGCCGCGGAAGAGGCGGCGGAGGCGCTCGGGGAGCGGTTCGGGCTGGACGAGGAGCCGCGGATCGTACGGGACGCGCTGGCCGGTGAGGACGACGCCGAGGACGCGCAGTGGCTGGTGGTGCTGCGGGACGAGCAGGAGCGCCTCGCCCCGGAGCAGCTGGACGCGTTCGTGGCGGAGTGGGACGGCTGGCGGGAGGAGCCGTAGCCCTCCGGGTCGTGACCCCGGGGGCCGGTCGTGACCCGTGGCCGGTCGTGACCCGAGGTCCGGCCGTGACCCAACGACACGCGGACCGCGTTGTCAGTGGCGCGTGGGATGCTTTTCGTGATGGCCAAGAAGACCGCGAATGACGACCCTCTCGCCCCCGTCACCCTTGCCGTGGGCCAGGAGGACCTCCTGCTCGACCGTGCCGTGCAGGAGGTGGTGGCCGCCGCCCGGGCCGCCGACGCCGACACGGACGTACGAGATCTGACCTCGGACCAGTTGCAGCCCGGCACGCTCGCCGAGCTGACCAGCCCGTCGCTGTTCGCCGAGCGCAAGGTCGTGGTCGTACGCAACGCGCAGGATCTGTCGGCCGACACGATCAAGGAACTGAAGGGGTACTTCTCCTCGCCCGCCGAGGAGATCACCCTCGTGCTGATGCACGCGGGCGGTGCCAAGGGGAAGGGGCTGCTCGACGCCGCCCGCAAGGCGGGGGCGCGGGAGGTGGCGTGCCCCAAGATGACGAAGCCGGCGGACCGGCTGACGTTCGTGCGCGGGGAGTTCCGGGCGCAGGGGCGGTCGGCGACGCCCGAGGCGTGCCAGGCGCTGGTCGACTCGATCGGCAGCGATCTGCGGGAGCTGGCGTCCGCGGTGTCGCAGCTCGTCGCGGACGTCGAGGGCACGATCGACGAGGCGGTGGTCGGGCGGTACTACACAGGGCGCGCCGAGGCGTCGAGCTTCACGGTCGCGGACCGTGCGGTCGAGGGGCGGGCCGCGGAGGCACTGGAGGCGCTGCGATGGTCGCTGGCGACGGGCGTGGCGCCGGTGATGATCACAAGTGCGCTCGCGCAGGGCGTGCGGGCGATCGGAAAGCTGTCGTCGGCACGCGGCGGGCGTCCCGCCGATCTCGCTCGGGAGCTGGGAATGCCGCCGTGGAAGATCGACCGGGTGCGACAGCAGATGCGGGGGTGGACGCCGGAGGGGGTGGCGGTTGCCCTACGGGCGGTGGCCGAGGCCGACGCCGGTGTGAAGGGTGGCGGTGATGATCCCGAGTACGCTCTGGAGAAGGCCGTGGTGACGATCGCGCGGGCGGCACGGTCGCGGGGGCGGGCGTAGCCGGGGGCCCCATCGTCCCGGGGGTCCCCATAGTCCCCCGGGGGCTCCGCCCCTTCGACCCGGGGGGGGGGGGGGGCGCCCGGGGCCCCCCCCG
>CBFHCJ010000480.1:0-5672 GCA_965654005.1 uncultured Streptomyces sp.
GGACGCCCCGGACGCCCCGGATAAGGTTCGCCCGCACCGCACCGTGGCCCCCGACCCCCTGGCCGCCCGGCGGATGGCGGAGACCCGGCCCCAGGCCGAGCAGCTGTACCGGCTGCTGCGCGAGACCTGCTGATGTCTCCCGGCGGTACGTCACAGGACACACCGCCCCCCTGGGGCCCGGCCCTTCGCGCGGTCCCGCCCGGTCACGACCGCTTCCGCGTCCAGACGCAGGCGCGGGGCCTCCACACGCCACGAGCGCGAGCAGCGCGAACGCCGGCTGGAACGGCCCCGTCGGCCCCTCAAGGCCGAGCTGCTGGGCGAGCGCGCCGTCCGCACGCCAGACCCGCTGTGCGCTGAACGCCGCCGGCCTTCTTCTCACCGGCCGTATCAAAGGAGCCCCACGTGCCGCACCACCTCACGCGCAAGCCGACGGTCAGAGCCGTCGCCGCCCTCGCGGTGGTCACCGCCTCCCTCACCGGCTGCGCCCGCAGCTTGCAGACAGGTACCGCCAACTCGGACGGGTCGTCGAAAACCGGCTGCCCCATCGTCCTGGCGGT
Source organism: uncultured Streptomyces sp. (assembly GCA_965654005.1). Classification (GTDB taxonomy): domain Bacteria; phylum Actinomycetota; class Actinomycetes; order Streptomycetales; family Streptomycetaceae; genus Streptomyces. The sequence goes on from CBFHCJ010000480.1 coordinate 558, forward strand.
GGCAAGGAAGTCCGTCGCCGAGGCAGAAGCCACCGACACCCCCTGGGACGGGCCGATCACCGGCCCCCGGGCGGTCTCGGGCACGAAAACCATCGTGTACGTGGCCGACACCATGACCAACCCGGGTGTCGCCGGTGCGGCCAAGGGAGTGCAGGAAGCCGCGAAGACCATCGGGTGGAAGGTCACGGTGATCGACGGCCAGGGTTCGTCCGCGGGCGTGCAGAAGGCGTTCAGCCAGGCCATCGCGCTCAACCCCTCGGGAATCGTGATCGGCGGCTTCGACCCGAAGACGACCTCGAAGCAGGTCCGGCAGGCGAACGCCAGGAACATCCCGTTGATCGGCTGGCACGCGGTCGACACCCCCGGCCCCAGCGAGGACCCGAAGCTGTTCACCAACGTCACCACGGACATCGAAGAAGTCGCGAGGATCAGCGCGGACTGGGTCATCGCACAGTCCAACGGCACAGCCGGGGTCGTCGTCTTCACCGACTCCTCGATCCCCTTCGCCGACGAGAAGGCGAACCTGATCAAAGACGAGCTCAGCACCTGCTCCGACGTGAAACTGCTGACGATCGAGAACATCCCGCTCCGCGACTCCAGCAGCCGCACCAGGGGAGAAGTCACCTCCCTCCTGTCCCGGTACCGCACCAAGTGGACGTACTCCGTCGCCATCAACGACCTGTACTTCGGTGACGCGGCGCCTTCCCTGCGCGCGGGCGGCAAGCAGGGCGGTGGCGCGCCGTTCAACATAGGCGCGGGCGACGGCGACTCCTCCGCCTTCCAGCGCATCAACGGGAAGCAGTACCAGGCCGCGACCGTGTCCGAGCCGCTCGACGCGCAGGGCTGGCAGATCGTCGACGAGTTCAACCGCGCCTTCGCCGGCGAACCGGCCAGCGGATACATCGCCCCCGCGCACATCGCCACGGCCCAGAACAGCGGCGGCGCCTCCACATGGGACCCACAGGGCTACCAGGAGGCGTACCGGAAACTCTGGGAGAGCTGACCCGGCCTTGCGAGTGGGCCGAGTTCGGCCTTCCGCACGCATCCCGAACGTGCGCGACAGCTCAGCCGACTGCACATCCGTCGGCGGGCCGCCACAGGCCGGGGACGGGTGGCCCACGCAGGCCATGTCGAAGGCGTTGAGGTGGATGCGCCGGGGCGTGGGCGGGTCATTTCACCGCTCCGGAGGTCAGGCCGGCGACCAGACGGCGCTGCGCGGCCACCGCGAGAAGGTAGACGGGGGCGATACCGACGAGCGAAACAACCGCCTGCTGCCCGAACTCGACGTTCTTGTCGCCCTGGAAGAGCGAGAGCACCACCGGCAGCGTCTGCGAACCGCTGTCCTGCGCGAAGCTCAACGCGAACAGGAACTCGTTGTAGCTGAGGAAGAAACAGATCAGCGCGGCCGCGGCGACACCGGGTCCGATGAGGGGGAGCACGATACGGCGCACCGTGGCCGCAGTGCCGAGGCCGTCGAGCCACGCCGCTTCCTCCACCTCCCTCGGCACCCGGCGTACGAATCCGTCCAACAGCCATATCGCCACGGGAACGTTGGCGAGGCCATCGACCAGGGCAAGGCCGGTGACCGTGTTGTCCAGTCGCAGATTGCGCAGGAGGAAGAACAGCGGCAGGACCGCTACGACGGGTGGAGCGCAGTAGCTGGACAGCACGAGGGACGCCAGGCGGGCACCACGGCGTCCGGCGCGAGCGCTGTAGTAGGCGCCGGGCACCGCGATCAGCAAGGTGAGGACGACTGAACCCGTCGCCACCGCCCATGAGTTGACGAGATAGTGGATAAGGTCGACCGCGCGGAAGGTATCCGGCCAGTTCTGCCAGAAGAACGTGCTGGGCAGGAGGCCGCCGTTGAGGACGTCGTCACGTGAGCGCAGGGAGAGCGAGACGACGTAGAGGATCGGGATGGCCAGGAGCAGGGCAGTGGAGGCCAGGAGAACGGTCGGCAGGGCCGTACGCCGGCTGCGTCGGCTACGCCTCGTCTCCTTCGGTGGTGCGGCCGGTGCCTGGTCGGCGATCTCCCGTTTCCGCGTGGCGAGTTGGGCGGTGGCGCTCATACGATCTCCTCGTAGCGTTTGCGGCGCAGCGCGACCAGGCTCGTCACGGCGCCGATGACCAGGGAGATGAGCACCGTCCCGGCAGCCGCGGCGCCGACGTCGAACTCCTGGAAGGCGGTGCGCTGAATGTCGTAGGTACTGGTGGTCGTCGAGAAGCCGGGGCCGCCGGAGGTGACGACGTACACGATGTCGAAGACCTTGAAGCCGATGACGAATTTGAGCAGCAGCACCGACAGCAGGGTCGGTTCGATGGCGGGCAGGGTGACCGAGCGCAGGGTGCGCCAGGCGCCGGCGCCGTCGAGGGCGGCGGCCTCGGTGAGCTCGTCGGGGACGCCGAGCAGGGCGGCGTACACCAGGAGCATGACGAACGGCGTCCACTGCCAGGTGTCGATCACGACCAGGGTGAGGAACGCCGATACACCGCCGCCGAGCGGGTTGACACCCGGCAGACCCACGCCGTGCAGCGCCGCGTTGAGGGCGCCGCCGACCGGAGCCAGCAGCAGCTTCCAGGCGACGCCGACCATGACGGGCGGAGTGACCAGAGGCAGCAGAAGCAGTGTGCCGAGCGAGCCTGGGCGGCGGCGCCGGGCGCGCAGGAGCAGGGCGAGTGCCGTGCCGAGGATCAACTGGAGGCCGGCGGCCAGGACGGCGAAGGCCGTGGACCGCCACAGGGAGCCGGTGAAGGACAGACTCTCCAGCTCCGTACGGAAGTTGGCGAACCCCGTCCACTTCTGGAAGGGCTGGGCGAGCGTGGAGTCGGTGAAGGCCAGCCCGATCACGTAGACAAGGGGGTAGGCGGCGAAGACGGCGAGGAAGGCGACGGTGGGGGCGGCGAGGACCGCGGGCACACGCGTGCCGGATCGTGTGGTCACCGCCCGGGCGACGGCCGCGGTACTCATTCCGAGGTGCCCTTCTTCAGCTCCTTTTCCCACGCCTTCTGCGCGTTCTGCAGCGAGGCTTTCGCGGACTGCTTGCCCTGCAGGCCGAGGGCGAGTTCGTCGACGAGGGTCTGCAGCAGCTGTTCGGCCTTCGGCACGGTGGGCCACGGGAGCGGGTCTCCGGCGAGGCCGGTGCGCACGACCTCGTACGAGTCAGGCGAATCCGCTTGGAACTCAGGAGAGTTGAGGGTGCTGGTACGGATCGGGTCGGCACCGGCGTCGGGCTTGGAGAGGACCAGGAAGTTCTGCTGCGCCGAGGTCGCCCACTTGATGAAGGCTGCGGCCGCCTCCTTCTGCTTGGACGCCGTGGACACGGCGAGGCCGAAACCGGCGTCCAGGGAGGTGCGCGGCTTTGTGTTGGAGCCGCCGACCGGAAGCGTGGTCACCGCCCACTTGCCTGCGACCTTGGACTGCTTGGGGTCCTGGGCGCGCTTGGCGAAGTCCGTCCAGAAGTCGAGCATGGCGCCCTTGCCGTCGAGGAAGGCGGGCAGCGCCTGGTCGAAGCCGATCTGCAGCGGGGTCGGCAGGGCGCTGGGCGCGGCGTCGAAGAGGATCTGTGCGGCGGCGATCGCCTCGGGGGTGTCCAGGGTCGGGTGCCCGTCGGCGTCCAGGAACGAACCGCCGTAACCGGCGAGGCGGTTGGCGAAGTCGCAGCCGAAGATGATGGGAACCTGCTGGGCCTCGATGATGGTGCCGTAGTACTTGCCCTTGGCATCCTTGGTGATCTTCGCGGCTATGTCGTTGTAGTCGTCCCAGGTCTTGGGCGCCTCCACCTTGTGCCGTTCGAAGATCTCGGTGTTGTAGAAGAGGATGTGCGTGTCGCCGTCGTAGGGCAGGCCCCAGCGCTTGCCGTCGTACTTCGTGTACGTGTCGTACAGCGAGGGCAGGAAGTCGGTCTCGTCGATGTCCTTGTGGGCCCTGATATAGGCGGTCAGGTCCTCGATGACGCCGCCCTGAGCGAGGGTGCCGACGGCCACGTACCAGTACATGAAGACGTCGAACTGGCCTGCTCCGGACTGTACGTCGAGGACCGCCTTCGCCGTGAGCTTGTCGTACGGCACCGGCGTGACCTTCAGCTTGGCGCCGGTCGCACGCTCGAAAGGCTCGGCGAGGTACTTGAAGGACAGGGCGTTGGGCTGGTTGGCGAGGACGTTGAGCGTGACACCGTCGAGCTTGGGGGTGGCGTGTGGATCGAGCGCGGCGACCTTGTCGGAGCCGCAGGCCGTCAGGAGCGGGCCGGCGGCGGCGAGGGCGGCGGCACCGGTGGTGGCGCGCAGGAGGGTTCTGCGGGTGAGCATGGGGTGGTTCTCCGAGTTCTAGGGGCGGGGTCCCGGGAGCGTGCTTGCGAGGGGACGTCAGGTGTAGAACGTGAACGGCGGGTGGGTGCCGTTGAGGAAGTGGTCACCGACCTCGCGCAGCTGTAGGCGACGGGGTCGTGCAGGGTGTGGGTGCGGGCGTCGCGCCAGAACGGAGGGTCGTGCCCCGGGATTCAGCGGGCGGCGGCGAGCCGGAACAGGCGGCGGGGCGGCACCGGGAGTGCGGGCAGCTGCGAAGGGCGCCCTATCGCCGGGGCCTCAGACGCGCGGGCGACAGAAGGCGCTGGAGACACGCGCGAGATCGACGTGACGTCGCCGCGTGAGACCTTCTCGCTTCTTCATGGCGCCGATCAAAGCAGGGGCTGTTTGGCCCGGTCAAGAAATTCCGCCCGGCATCTCGTATCGCGGGAATCGGTAATTTCGACGCTTTTATAGGGCTGCCCTTGAACGCCACGGTCCCCTCCCCTGGGCCCGCACCGACCTGGTGGTCGACAGGAAGCGGGCACCGTCGGGATTTCATCGGCACGGAGCCGCGACGCCTCCGTGCCCGCTCCGGGGCCGCCCGGGACGCCTCCATCGCGTCCGCGAGGCCGACGCCCTCGCGGACGCGATGGGTCCGCGCCGGCCGCTGATGACGTACTTGCCGCCTGTGCCGACCTCCGTCCCGGCACGGGTTCGAGGGGAACCCTATCGCCGCTTCGTCGACGCCGACTCGACTGGCCGGGTTCGCACCTGGTTGAATCGGTTCCATGAAGGACGCACAGGACCTCACGCGGCGGCGTCACGTCGACC
>CBFHCJ010000481.1:0-5665 GCA_965654005.1 uncultured Streptomyces sp.
GCGCCGCGGCTGGTGTCGGTGCCGCACGTGGCCCGCGCCCGCGAGACACTGCCCCAGTCCGCCGTGAAGGCCCCGATCGTCCCCACGGGCAGCGCGTACTGGTTGAGCCCGCGCAGTGGCAGCCGCGCTCCCGGTGTGCTCACGGAACCGGTCAGGGCCAGTCGGTCGAGGCGGGCCGTGCGGTCCGTGCCCACTCCGAGCACGTCCTCGGTGCTCGCCCCGGACGGCAGTTCCGGCCCGAAGCGCTGCCCGTGCGGTACGGCCGCCTTGAGCACGTGTCCGCTCACGATCGCCGGACCGACCGGAGAGCCGGTCGCTTCGACCCCCGGGTGCTGGTTCTCCGTGATGTTGAAGAAGTCGCCGTTGATCCCGGCGACCGCGCCTCGCGCGTCGGCGAGCCGAGAGACCGTGGCCCGCGCTGCCACGGCACCCGGATACAGCAGATCGACTCGTACGTGCTCGTTGCGCAGGTCGACGCGGAGGAGGTGCGCCCGCGTCACCCCCGCCGACGCGGAGATGTCGAACTCGCCGTACTCGACGCCCGGCGCGATCGTCCGGACGCTCGGCACACCGACGGCCGGTGCCGCCCCGGCGAGGGCCGTGCCGACCAGCGCGCTCCATGCCACGAGAACCGTCAGTGCCGTTCTGAGCCGTCCGTCGCGACGTGTCACGATTCCCCCTGATGTCTCGCCAACTCACCCAGGACTCAGGGGAAGTGCACCAGACCCGTGGTGTCCCGCGCGGTGTTCAGGCCTCGATGACGCGAGAACGGATGAGAAAACGCACTCCTTCGGGTGCTTCCGGTGAGAAGCCGCTGCCCTGGCCGGGGACCACGTCGACGATCAGCCCGGTGCGGCTCCACACTCATGTCCGTGGTCACGCCACCCATCCCGGCAGGGCGCACGTTGCCACGAGGTGGCGACATATAACTCCCCGGATCCTTTGGGTAGTTGACTTCAGGAAGTAGTCGAATTCACCGCGCGGCGCCTCGGGCGCATTCGGCTCGGCGCCTCGGGCGCGTTCGCTCCTGCCCGGAGGTTCGCGTTTTCCGCTCCGGCGTGCGCCCAGAGAATTCTCACTACCCTCGCGAAATGTTTTTGTGCGCCAATTCGCGCTTCCGGACGACTCCATTGTCATTGACGGGATGTCAGTGACGCGGGACCGTAAAAGTGTTTTCAGCGTTGTCATCGCTGGAAACGCCGAACTGAGCGGGGGGCCAGGTGGGTCGTCGATGTCACCGGAGCGACATTCCTCGGGCCAACGCTCGGCCAACGGCATACAGGCGCGGAGGAGGAAGAAATGTCGCAGTACAGACCGGCCAGGAGAACCCGGAGAAGCCGGAGAAGCCACAGATACGTGATCGCCGTCCTGGCGTCGGTGACAGCCCTGTTCACGGCTCAGGGCACCGCGTTCGCGGCCGCCCCGACCTTTGCGACCCATGTCGACTACGCGGCGGGGAACGCCTCACAGTCAGTGCGGGTGGCCGACTTCAACAAGGACGGCCACGAAGACCAGGTCACGGCCAACTCGAACGACGACACGGTGTCGGTGCTGCTCGGCAACGGCGACGGCACCTTCGACACCAAGGTCGACTACGGCACGGGAGCCTACCCGGGCGGCGTCGAGGTCGGCGACTTCAACGAGGACAGCAATCCCGATCTGGCGGTGGCCAACCTGAACGGCAGCACGGTGTCGGTGCTGCTCGGCAACGGCGACGGCACCTTCGACACCAAGGTCGACCACACGACCGGGTCGAACCCGTACAAGGTGGACGTCGCTGACTTCAACAAGGACGGTCACCTCGACCTGATGGCCTCCAACACGAGCGACAACACGGTGTCGGTGCTGCCGGGCAACGGCGACGGCACCTTCGACACCAAGGTCGACTACGGCACGGGAGCCTTCCCGTTCTCCATCGTGTCGGCGGACGTGAACAAGGACACCAACCTCGACCTGGTGGTGTCCAACAACAGCGACAACACGGTGTCGGTGCTGCTGGGCAACGGCGACGGCACCTTCGACACCAAGGTCGACTACGGCACAGGGGGCGAACCCACCCGTGTTCAGGTGGGGGACTTCGACGAGGACACCAACCCCGATATCGCGGTCGCCAATCTGGACGACGCCAATGTGTCGGTGATGCTCGGCAACGGTGACGGTACCTTCAACACCAGGGTGAACTACGCCGTGGGCAACGCGCCGGTAGCGCTGGGGATCGCCGACTTCGACGGTGACTCACATCTCGACCTCGTGGCGGCCAACGCCAATGACGCCACGGTGTCCGTGTTGCCGGGCAACGGCGACGGCACCTTCGCCACCAAGGCCGACTTCGACATCGGTGTAGGGCCGTTCGGCCTGGCGGTGGGCGACTTCAACGAGGACACACGCCCTGATGTGACGGTGGCCAACTACACCGACAGCACGGTGTCGGTTCTGCTCAACACCACGACGTAGGGCTGCGGCCCACCTGGCGGCCGGTCGGGTCTCCGACCGGCCGCTAGGCGACGGAATGGGTCACTGTGCCGGTATAGGTGCCCAGTACCGCGGTGCTGGGCACCGAGATGATGATCGTGGGCTTCCAGGTCACTGAGCTGGCGTTCGAGTTGGTCGTGACATAGGAGAAGGCTGTGCGGGCGACGTCCAGCGTCACCTTGCCGGCGGCGGTGGACTGACCGGCGCTGAAGGTTCCGGGCCCCGTCTTCGTCACCACGGGACCGGACCAGTACGACAGGTTGCCCCGCGCGATGGTCTCGCCGGCGGAGCCGCCTCCGGTGGTGAAGTCGGTGGCCGACACGGTCGCCGTCCATCGCATCTGGGCTGAGCTCGTGACCTTCACCTGCGCCATCTGCACGGTCGCCGTTCCTCCGGGAGCGACCGACCCCATGGTGGCCGAGGCCGGAGCCGTGATCGAGGGGGCGAGGAGGGTTTGCGGGAGGAGGAAGACAGCGGTTGCCGTCAGGGCCTCGGCCTGGGGGATTTCCCCTGGCGGCAGAGCAAGGAGGTTCGCACACAACACTCCGCCGACCCCGCACCGCAACAAGATTCGGGGCCATGTGCGGGATCCCGATCCCACTCATTCTCCTTCTGCTCGCCCAGCAAATGGTTCCCCTGCATTCTGGTGAGCGGAAGGAAGCCTCCGTGTGCTATCGGCAGCCGACTCCGGCGAGTTCACCCGTTGGGCTACCCAGTGAGCAATTATGATCGGTTTCCGGCCGTGCGCCGGCGTCGATACCGCAGGAACGACATCGTGCCCCCGCTGACGGTCAGTAGAATCCCCGCCGCGGCATACCAGATCCTGCGGTCGGACGAGATGATGGCCCAGGCGACGGACATGCCGCCCGGCTTCGGGAAGGTGAGGCGTGCGGAGACGCTGTGCTGCACCATCCCGCTTTCCAGCTCCAGGTGCGCGGTCCATGGTCCGTCGGGCAGGCTCCTGTTGAGACGGCTCACCTTGACGATTCCCGTGCCGCCTGGGGGCAGCGTGGTGCCCTCGGTGACCGGATGTGATCCCGCGTCCAGTCCGCCGGGGCCGTCCGAGAGTGTGAGCTTCCCGCGCAGATCCAGTGCCCGCTTTCCCGTGTTGCGCACATGGGCGACGACGGTGGGCGATCCGTTCTTGGCGCGGAGGGCGACGATCTTGCCGATCCGGAAGTCGGCGTACTCCCCGCTGTTGCTGATGTCCAGATACACGCGAGTTCCCACACGCATGATCGAGCCCACATTGTGCGTGGCGTCCGGGGGCGCTCCGCTCTCCGCCCACACCACGGCGTAGCGCTCGCCCGGCGTCGCCGTGTCCGGCACTTTGATCGTGACCTTGGCCTCGGTCTTCTCCCACGGCTTGAGCCTGAGGACCGGCGGACTGACGCTGGTCCACCGGGTCAGTTCATTGGGGGCCCGGCCCTCGGCGAACACGAACGCGTTGTGCGCGATCTCCGCCGCACCCGGGTACAGCTGCACCTCGTGCGCGGCGTCGCTCTTGTTGGCCACCTCGAACCGGCGCTCGATGACGGTTCCCGGCTTCAGATGGTCGACGATGTACTTCAGCGCACGTGGGTCGTTGCGCCGGACGACAGGGGCTTCGAGCAGCCGGAACCCGATGAACCCGGCGGTCGGGGAAGAGTCCGCGACGGCGGTCGGTACACCGGTGGTCGAACTCGCCAGGACGGCCAGGGCGGCGGCCGTGACCCGAAAGGACGACGTGATCGTTCTGCGCACGGCCGCGGAGTCAAGCAATGGAATGCGTCACCGTGCCCGAGTAGGTACCGGAGACGCTCGCGGCCGGCACGGCCACGGTCAGCGTGGGATTCCAGCTGACGGAGTTGGCGCCGTCGCCGCCGGCCCGGGAGAACGCGGTGCGGGCGCTCGCCAGGGTGCCGGCGGTACCAGCGGTATGCGGAGGGTTGACCTCGGCGGTTGCCGTCCCGGGGTCGTACGTCACGTTGCCGCCCGTGATCGTCTCAGGGGCCGTACCGCCACCCGTCTTGAAAGCGGAACTCACGGACACCGTGACGGTCCAGGTGGTGCCGAGCTGGGAACGGTTGTCGTTCACCGTCACGGTGCCGAGCGAGCCGGTGGCCGAGCCGCCGGGCGCGGCCGAGGACAGAGCGGCGGTTCCGGGTGCGCTGACGGTGTAGCCCGTGGTCGCGGTCACGGTGAAGGTGGTCACCGTATCGGCGGCCGTCGCGGGGGTGGTTGTGGCTACGATGGCGCCGATCGCCGCGACCGGGATCATCACAGCGTTGCGAACCCTCATGCCCGTCCTCCGTTACGTGATCGATTGCCAGGCCCATGTCTATCCGCTCCGGTGGCGTGAACCGGAGGATGCCCGACGATCATCACGCCATGGGAGTAACCCCGAGGGCCGGACGGGGCAGAAGCGGACCCTCTTACGTGCCGGAGATCGCCACCCCGGTCATCCAACCGGGGCAGCGGTACGAGGACCGTACGGCGACTGGGCGTGGCCGAGCGAGGTGTCCGACGGGGGAGTCCTCCTGGTACCGTCCGACGGCTTCGTCGCCTTCCGGTACGCCTCGCCGCCGCGGACGCCGGGCGACCGCTGTCGGACGCGCCGCGCCGGGAACCTCGGACACGTCTGAAACGCGGGATCATGGAGGAAGCGGGACGTCGTAGACGAGGAGCCGGCATGACCACGGACGCCACCGGGACCGCCGTCACCGAGGAGGCGGCCGGGACCGCCGTCACCGAGAAGGCCGTCGCCAGTCTGCGGGCGAGTGCCGATCCACGGCTGCGTGAACCGTGCGAGGTCAGCGGCCGGGTGTCGTCCCGGGACGGCACACCGCAGCCCGGCGCGGTCCTCGACGTGTGGCAGGCGGACGCCGAGGGCCACTTCTGGTTCCGCATCTGCGTACCGGCCCCGTACCCGATCCCGATCGACGGCCCGGTCGGTGAACTCCTGCGCGAGACCGGCCGGCACCCCTACCGTCCCGCGCACATCCACTTCATCGCCACCGCCGCCGACCACACGCCCGTCACCACGCGCACCTTCGTGGCCGGCAGCGGCTATCTGGACTCCGACGCCGTGTTCGCGGTGAGGAAGAGCCTGGCGCAGGACTTCGCCGTGACCGACAATCCGTCCCTGGCCCGCGAGTTCGGCGGCCCGATCCCGTTTCGGCACGCCCGTTTCGACCTGGTCCTGGAGCGTGCG
>CBFHCJ010000482.1:0-5641 GCA_965654005.1 uncultured Streptomyces sp.
GCGCCCGACGGCGGGCCGGTGCGGCTCGCGGGCGTGTCCGTGCCGATCGGGCCCGGACCGCGGGTCGCCGACGCCCGGGCCGCCGCGGTGAAGGCGCCGCCCCCCGAGGCGGGCCTCGCCGCGTCCTGGTCCCGGCCGGGAACCGGGATCAACGGCGTGGTCGGAGCCGCCGCGGTCGCGCCGATTTCCCCCAAGTTCTCGGCTTCGCTCGAACAGGGGGGACCCCCATCTCCCCCGGAGACCGCCTCCGGCTGGCGCCCGTGGCGCTTCCGCATGTCGAACGACCTCTGGGGCACCCCGTCGGTCGCCGACGACCTCGTCTACGTGACCTCCTTCGAGGTGCACGCCCTGGACGTGGCCACGGGCCGCCGCCGCTTCAAGACCCGGGACGTCGCCTGGTCGATGGCGGTCGCGGACGGCCGTATCCACGCCTCCGACGGCCCCACGCTGTTCGCCCTGGAGGCCCGCGAGGGCGCGGACCTGTGGCGGCTGTCCATGGACGGCTGGGTGTACTCCCTCCAGGCCGACCGCGGCACGGTCGTCACCGGCACCCGCGGCGGCGGCGTACAGGCGTGGGAGGCGTCGAACGGCCAGAAGCTGTGGGAGATCACCGGCGCGCAGACGGACTTCGAGTCGCCGGAGGCCGGACCGGTCGTCCGGGACGGCACGGTGTACGTGTGGAAGGACGCCCGACTGCGAGCCCTGGAGGCGCGGACCGGCGAGGAGCGCTGGTCGTACCCCATCGGCGACGCGGCGTCCTGTGGCGGCGTACCGGTGCGCCTGACGCGGGCGCCCGACGGCTATGTGTACGTCTCGGCCGGCACCCGGGTCCTCGCCATCGAGGTGGCGAGCGGCAGGGTGCGCTGGCACTTCGAGGCGCCGGCGGTGTTCCTGTGTCCGCCCACCTTCGTGCCGGGCCCCGCGGTGACCGGCGGCGGCCTCTATCTGGCCGACTACCTGGGCCCGGGGTACGCCCTGGACGCGGCCGACGGCCGCGACCGCTGGCGTATCGCGACGGAGTCGCGGGCGGCGATCGAGCCGGTGCTGGTGGCCGCGGGCCATGTCCACGTGGGCAGCGGCAAGGGCCTCTACACCCTGGACGCGGTCACGGGCACCCCGAAGTGGCGCTTCCAGGCGGGCGGCGACATCGTGGGCTCCCCGGCGGTGGCGGAGGGCCGTATCCACTTCGGCTCCACGGACCACCTCCTGTACACGCTGAAGGCCGACGACGGCCGTCTGCGCTGGAAGCTGGCCACCGGCGGCGAGATCACCGGCGCGCCGGTCGTGAAGGACGGCGTGGTGTACGCGTGCAGCAAGGACCGCTGCGTGTACGCCCTGGACGCGGAGAAGGGGACGGGGACGGCGCGGACCGCCTGAGTCGCGCGCCGTCGTGGTGAACGGAAGACGGCCGCCGTACCGGACCGCACGGAAGGGGCTGTGGACGACGGCCGTCCCTCATGACGCTACGCCCAGTGCGCGAGTCGTGCCACGCCGTAGCGGCGGGTGGGTGGCTGGCGCGTGAGTAAAGTTATGGCATGCACATGCGGGGGCGCAGACTCAGGTTCACGGCGGTACTGGCGATGGTGGTGCTCACCCTGACGGGGTTCTCCACGGGGGGCCCGGGAGCAGCCGCCACGGGAGCAGCGGCTATGGTCGGCACAGCAGTGGGTGCGGCGGGGGCGGGGGGGGTGGGTGCAGCAGCTCCCGCCAGGACCACGACAGCTACTCTTCCGTGACACGCAGTCCCCGCCGCACCGTGATCTCGACTCCGGGAGGGGGATGCGATGCAGTCGACCCTCCTCCCGGGCTCGGCCCAGGCACCGCCCCGCACCCGGCTCCACCCCTCCGAGCCGAGCCGCCGAAAGAGAGAAGCCCGATGCCACCCGGCTTCCAGAGCCCGCGAGGTGAGCGACACACCCCCCTCGACGAGCGCCCCCAAGTCTCTACGCTGCACACCCCGACTGTTCGAGTGGATCGAACGGTTCACGCCAGGAGTTGACGGGAACCCTGCTCTTGACACGCATCGGCCGCGACGGCTCCCCCTCCGCGCCGTCGCGGCCGTCCCCCGTCGTGCCTGGATCAGGCAGGCTCGGACGTGATGTGGACGTTGTCCGGGGTCACGGTGTCGGCGGCGGCCGGGGCGTCGGTGATGTGGACGTTGTCCGGGGTCACCGTGTCGGCGGCGGCCGGGGCGTCGGTGATGTGGACGTTGTCCGGCTCGGTGACCTGCTGGCCCTTCGTGGTGTCGCCCATGGCGCTTCCCTCCCTGGGAACTGAACTCGTTTGTGTGGTTCGTCCGGCCGTTCCCCCGGTGGACGGCCGGACGAGCCACGGGTCGCCCAACCCTAGATCCTTGATCGGGCGGCCTCACCGGCGGTCCGTCTGCCCCCCCGACACGACGGATCGACAGCGATGAGACTGCCCTGAGGCGATAAACGAACGATGAACGTCACGATCGGCTCAGGCGGCAGCAGCCGGCGCCAGGAGTGCCCGGACCCCCTCGGCCTCGGGTGAGCCGAGCGCCTCGTAGATGGCGAGTGCCTCCTCCCAGCACACCTTGGCCCTGCCCGACTGTCCGATTCTGACGAGTGCCCGGCCGAGGACGGTGAGGACATTGCCGCGCCGCCATTCACCGCCGATCCCACGGAGCACGGTCAGGGCGGCTTCGGCGTTGGCCGAGGCCTGGGCTGGCCGCTGCGCCGACAGGTCGACTTCGGCCAGCCGGAACAGGGTCATGCCCTCCCACAGCCGGTGGCGGCTCTCCCGGAAGACCTCAAGGGCCTCCTGCAGGCACTCGGCGGCCTCGGCGTGCCGGCAGTTCTGGGCGAGGGCCATTCCGAGCGCGTAGCGGCCGTTGGCGCTCTTCACCGCGTGCCCCAGGCTCTCGTACATGTCGACGCCCTGCTGGGCCAGTGCCACGGCGCTCTCGGGCCGTCCGGTCACCACATGGATCCGGGACAGATTGCACAGGACGCTGGCCTCCCCGGCCCGGTCGGCGCAGCCTCTGAAATCGGCGAGGGCCTGCTTGAGATGCTCCTCGGCGTCTGTGTACCGGCGCTGATAGAAGGCCATGGCTCCGCGGATGTTGGCCGCCCAGCAGCGGGCCAGCGGGTCGGTGGAGGAGTCGCCCAGGTCGAGCGCCTCGCGTGCCTCCTCGTCCGCCTCCGCGAAACGGCCGGAGAGTTGGTGGGCGTTGGCGAGGACCACGGACGCCCGCACCTCCGCCCGCCGTTCCCCGCAGATCCGTGCCGCATCGAGCAGGGCGAGCCCGGCGGTCTCGTACTCCTTGGAGTTCGCGCCGGACTCGGTGAGATCGACCGCAGCCCAGAGGAGGTCGATGGCCCGCAGCAGCGTTCCGGGAGCCGCGAACTGGCGCACGCAGGCGAGCAGGGACACCGCCTCCGCATACAGCCAGTCCAGAGCCCGGTGCCGGTCCGCGAACGTCAACCCCGGATATGCCACGGCCTCCAGGTGATCCACCAACCGGTCCCCGGGCCGCTCGATCGCATACACCTGCGCCGCCGTGGCCAGGTAGAAGTCCAGCATCCGCGACATCGCGGCCTCCCGCTCACCGGGCGGCTGCTCGTCCCGCTCCGCGCAGGCACGGGCGTAGAGCCGGACCAAGTCATGGAACCGGTAGCGCCCGGGCGCCGCGGACTCGAGGAGCGACGTGTCGACCAAGGACTCGAGCACGTCCTCCGCCTCCTCGGCCGGGAGGTCCAGGACCGCCGCTGCCGCCGCCAGGGACAGGTCCGGCCCGTCCGCCAGGCCCAGCAGGCGGAAGGCGCGGGCCTGGGCCGGCTCCAGTTGGCCGTAGCCCAGTTCGAAGGTGGCCTTGACCGCCAGGTCCCCGGCCTGGAGCTCGTCCAGTCTCCGCCGCTCGTCCGCCAGCTTCGCCGCCAGCACCGAGACCGTCCACGTACGGCGTGCCGCAAGGCGGGAGGCCGCGATGCGGATGGCGAGGGGCAGGAAGCCGCACGCCGCCACCACGTCCAGCGCTGCCTCGCGCTCCGCGGCCACCCGCTCCTCGCCCACGATCTTCGTGAACAGCAGGAGGGCTTCCTCCGGGCTCATCACGTCCAGGTCCACCAGGTGCGCGCCCGCCAGGTCCACCATGCGCACCCGGGAGGTCACCAGGGCCGCGCAGCCCTCCGTCCCTGGCAGCAGCGGGCGTACCTGGGCCGCGTCCTTCGCGTTGTCCAGCAGGACCAGGACCCGTCGGCCGTCCAGCACCGAGCGGTACAGCGCCGCCCGCTCCTCCAGCGAATCCGGGATCGCCGAGTCCGCCGTGCCCAGGGCGCGCAGGAAGGAGCCGAGGACCGTTTCCGGTTCGGCAGCCCGCAGGCCCGCGCCTTGCAGGTCCGCGTACAGCTGGCCGTCCGGGAAGGCCCCGCGGGCCTGGTGAGCCACGTGTACGGCAAGGGTTGTCTTGCCGACGCCCCCGATGCCCGCCAGCGCCGACACCGCCATCACCCGGCCCTCCGCAGACGCCAGCACCTCGCTCAGTTCGGAGACGAAGGACGCCCGTCCGGTGAAGTCGGGTACGGTGGCGGGAAGTTGGGCGGGGCGGATCGGTGCGGCAGAAGGCTCCGGAGCCGGAGCGGACGGTTCCGCCAGGCCCGGGTCCGCCTGGAGGATCCGCTGCTGGAGTTCCTTGAGGCCGGGGCCGGGGTCGACCCCCAGTTCGTCGTCCAGCAGGCGGCGGGTGTCCGCGTACACCGCCAGCGCCTCGGCCTGGCGGCCCGAGCGGTACAGCGCCAGCATCAGCAGCTCGCGGAGGCGCTCGCGCAGGGGGTGCGCCGCCGTCAGCGCCGTCAGCTCCGAGACCGCCTCCGCGTGGCAGCCCTGCTCCAGGTCCATGTCCAGGCGGGACTCCAGGAGTTGCAGGCGCCACTCCTCCAGGCGTGCCCGCTGCGCCTGCGCGTACGGGCCCGGTACGCGCGCCAGCGGTTCGCCGTCCCACAGCGCCAGCGCCTCGTTGAGGAGGCGCCGTGCGTGGCGCAGATCTCCCGTGTTCCTCGCCTTCTCCGCCTCCGCGGCCAGGTCCTGGGCCGCCGCCAGGTCCAGAGAGCGGGTGTCGCGCAGCCGCAGCGCGTATCCGCCCGACTCGCTGAGCAGGACCCCGGGGGAGAGGACCTTCCGCAGCCGGGACGCGTATGTGCGTACGGCCGCCAGCGCCCGCGGCGGCGGGTCGTCGCCCCACAGTGCGTCGATCAGCTCGGACGCCGTCACCGTACGGCCCTCGCGCAGCAGTAACACGGCCAGCAGGGCGCGCTGTTGCGGTGAACCCGTGACCAGCAACTCCTCCCCGAGCCAGGCGCGCACGGGTCCGAGCACGCCGAAGCGCAGCGCCGCCGATTCCTCGGGATGCCGCTGTTCAGGCACTCGCGGTACACCGTCCATCGCTGCCCCAGGCCCCCTTCGAACATCCACAACCAGGAGACCAGTTTGCCTTGTTCATGGCGGATACGTCAGCTGTGGGAGACGGCGATCACAGGCCGCCGCTCGGGGTGTCACAAGGCCTACACACAGCCTCCCCAAGCAGCCGATGACGGCCGGCCCCGGAACACGCCCCGCGTGGATGGTGTCCGGGGTCGTGCTGAGGCGGCTGACGATAACCCGTAGCCGAGCCGAGCCGAGC
>CBFHCJ010000483.1:0-5628 GCA_965654005.1 uncultured Streptomyces sp.
GGACGGCGGCCACAGGGCAGCGGCTCCTGGAGGTGGACCGGCGCATGTCGGCGGCCCGGCCGCCGGCCTCCGCGGTCGGCCGTTTCGTGTACATGCGGCCGGCTGGGACGCGCACGGGTGGCCGACGGCCCACGGCCGTACGGCCGTGTCCTTCAGCCCGGCTCGGCTGTCCCTCCCTGATGGGATGTCATGACATGCTCGGTCAGGACCACGAGCAGGTCCCGGCACGAGGCTCGGTCCCGTACGTCCGCCATCATCAGGGGCACCTGCGGGTCGAGGTCCAGGGCGACGCGGATGTCATCGGACGTCCACTCCTGAACGGAGTCGAAGCAGTTCACCCCGACGACGAAGGGAATGCCGCGGCTCTCGAAGAAGTCGACCGCGGCGAAGCTGATGTCCAGCCGTCGGGTGTCCGCCAGGACTACGGCGCCCAGTGCTCCGTGGACCAGGTCGTTCCACATGAACCAGAAACGTTCCTGCCCCGGAGTACCGAACAGGTAGACGACCAGTTCCCTGCTGATGGTGATGCGGCCGAAGTCCAGAGCCACCGTGGTAGTGGTCTTGTCCTGCACACCCGCCAGGTCGTCCACACCTACGCCGGCACCGGTCAGGTACTCCTCGGTGGACAGTGGAGCCACCTCGCTCACCGAGCCGACCATGGTGGTCTTGCCAACGCCGAGACCGCCGGCGATGAGCACCTTCATCGCCAGTGGTGCCGTGTTGCCCATGCACTCAGAGCCTGCGAAGCCCATCCCGCACCGCCTCAAGAATCGTGATGTCAGGGAAGCCGCTCGCGTATGCGAAGGCGAGAGGCGGACGGGCCCGGACCCCTCCCGCCGCGATCAGGTCGCCGATGAGGATCTTTGTCACCGAGATCGGCAGGTTCATGTGGGCGGCGATCTCTGCCACCGCCTTCGGTTCCCGGCACAGGCTGAGGACGGCTCGGTGCTCGGGTTGCAGCTCGATCAGCCGTAACCCGCTGTCGTCGCTGTCCGTGGGGAGCGCGGTCACCACGCTGATCAGCGTCAGGTCGTCCTGCCCTGCGGCGGTCCGCCCGCGCGTGATCGTGTAGGGTCGGACCAGCGACCTCTCCCCTTGGTCAGGCCCGATGTCGTCGGTCCAGTGCGCCACTACCGTCCCTCGTTGTCAGCGAACGCGTCCTGCGCTCCAGGGGTGCGGGGTGTGGTGCCCATCCACTGGCCTACCTGCTGGACGAGTGTGTGCATGGCGACGGCCATGAGTTCGGCATCGACCTCCGCGGAGGCGACAACGGCCAGATGAGTGCTCCGCCCCGCAGCGCTGACGAAGAGCCACAGCTCCGCCAGCTCCACGATCACCTGCTGAACGGGGCCGCCGTCGAATAGCTGTCCCATGCCGCGGGCCAGGCTCTGCTGACCGGTGGCGACAGCCGCCAGCCGCTCGGCATCGGACCGCTCTATGGTGCGGGACATGGCAATCACGAGGCCGTCGGCCGAGAGCAGGACGGCATGCCGTGCTCCTGCCACTTGGTCGACGAGGCCGTCGAGGAGCCAGTCCAGGTCCTGGTCAGTGGCGGTGGTGTGCTGCATCATCTGATTCCCTTCGTTGACCCCCCAGCCTTCAGGCGGGGGGAGCAGGTGAACTGTGCCCGGCACGGGCCGCCGTCCCAGCCGTGCCGGCAACCGGGGGCAGGCGGTTTCGCAAGCAGGTGGCGCGGCGGACAGGGAGGCCGACCCCAAGCGCCCCGATCACCCTCGCGGGGCCAGGGGACCACCCGCCCGCACGGCCTCTACGGCGGCTCACGAGGCCGGCGAGTCACGATCCGTCGTCATCGTCCGGCGGTGGTGAGTCGGAACCAGACGGTGCCGAGTGCGAGAACCAGGGTGACTCGCAGGCCTTGAGGGTCTTCGCCTTTCGCGACTGACGCTGGAACGCCGCGACGGTCACCCCGGTACGCCCCGGCCCGGGAGGCGGAACGGCCCCGGATCCGTCCGCCGGAGCCTGCTCGGTGCCCGACTGCCTCAGCTCCGGTACCAGGCTCGCCTGGCGTACGCGTTGCGGCAGTGGCCGCAGTGGCGCGGCATCCGGTGCCCGCCCGCCCGGCGTTTGGCCACCGGCGTGTGGGACCTTCGAGGCGATGACGGCGGCCATTGCCCTCCCGCGCGCTCTGGCGGGGAGCGGTTCTTCGTCCCGCGGGCCGGCGGCCGGGGGCGGCGAGGCGGCCGCGACGTCCAGCGGTGACGGCTGTTCCGCGGCGGCGGCGCCGACCAGCGCGACGACCGGCTGCGGACGCTTGACGGCAAGCCGCTGCGGGACCAGCACGGTGACCCGGGTGCCTCCGAACGCGGACGGGCGCAATTCCACCTCGACACCGAGGTCGGCGGCGAGCCGCGCCACCACGTACAGCCCCAGGCGTGCGTCGTCGGCCCGGGCCAACACGTCCAGCGCCGGTGGATCTTGCATCAGCGCGTTGAGCGCGGCGTACTGCGCGGGCTCCATACCCAGCCCGCGGTCCTCGACCTCCACGGCGATGTCCCCACCGACCACCCCCGCGCTGACGTCGACAGGGATCGGTGGCCTGGAGAAGGACGCGGCGTTCTCCATCAGCTCGGCCAAGACATGGATCAGCGGGCCGACCGCTCGCTCGGACACCCAGGGGTCGCCTGCAACGTCGATGGACACGCGGCGGTAATCCTGTACCTCGCTCTGGGCGGCGCGCAGGATGTCCAGCAACGCCACCGGCGTGCGCCAACGGCGCTGGGGCTGGCCGCCACCGAGGATGACCAGATTCTCCTCGTAGCGGCGCAGCCGGGCGGTGAGATGGTCGAGGTCGAACAGGCCCTCCAGCACTTCGGGGTTCTCGTGCTTGCGTTCCATGTCGTCGATCTTCTTCGCCTGCAGGCCGATCAGCAGCTGGGTGCGCCGAGCCAGCCGCTGGAGCAGCGACTCGAAGCCGCGGTGCTGGCGGGCCTGGCGCACCGCGGTCTCCACAGCGCCACGGCGGGCGAGGTTCAGGGCCTGGCCCAGCTCGGCGAGCTCGTCCCCGTGGTACTCGACGACGGGCACCTCCGCGTCGATGTCGACCTCCTCACCCCGCGTGAGCCGTTCAACCACCTCAGGCAGCCTGGTTTGGAGGTCCTTGGCACTCTGATGAAGGGTCAGCAACCGCAGCTGCAGCGTCCTGGTGAGGCGCCACGTGATCACGATGACCGCGATCACAGCGGCGAGCCCCAGCGCGCTGAAGCCGAACAGCAGCAGTCGCCCGCTCCTGGCGCTCGCCTCGTTCTCGTTGCCCAACACGTTCTTCTGGTCAAGCAGGATCGCCTGGAGGCGAGGCTCGACGGTATGCACGTCGGTGCGCCATCGTGCCACGTCGATCGGCACCCTTAGTTGCCCACTTCGGTCGGTGGTGCGGGCGGATCCGACGAGCGTGTCGTCCTGGGCGGCCTTGTCCCGCCAGGCGGGCAAGACGACGAGGTCCGCGTAGTGCGTGTCCCGGGCGCGGCTGAGTTCCGGGGCCACCCGGTACCGCAGCAGGTAGTCCTCGGTTTCCACGGAGCTTACGGCGAGGTTGTAGGCGGAGGGGGACAGCCGGCCGGTGTGCGAGGCGCGGGCGAACACCGCCTCTTCACGGGATATCATCTCCACGGCGGAGGTTATGTCGTTCAGCGTCTGCGCCGTCGCGGTTGCGTCACCCTCGACGTGGAGGATGGCCATCAGCACGTTGAGGTCCAACTGAATGAGGTTGGTGTAGTTGTCGTACGTCGCCTCCTGCCCGTCAGAACCATCGTCAACGGCCCGACGCTCGGTCGGCAGCGCGGCGAGTTGTCGTATCGCCTTGTCCAGGTCGGTCTTCAGCCCCTGCTGACCGCCCTCGGTGTCCAGTCCAGTGAGCGACCGTACTGCGTCGGCGGCCCGGTCGGTGGCCCGGCGCTGGGCCGTGAGCGCCGTACGGGACGCCGAGGGGTCGGCTAGCGCCTGCGCGCTCAGCCGCCGTTCCTCTTGCAGATCGGATACCAGCTGAGCGACGGCCGGGCCGACGCGCTGTGAGATGCTTACCTCGATCTCAATTGGGCTGGCATCACTCTCCAGGTGCCAGGTGCCCATGCCCCAGAAGATGACGAGTGCCGCGCTGGGAATGAGGGCCACGGCGCGCAGCGTCGTCCGCAGGGACATCTTCTGTCGCCGCGTGTCGGCTACCCTGCGCAGGCGGACCCCGTCACGGCCCGAACCGCGGTGTCGGCCCTGTCTGGAGGTCATCACGGCAGACCCCTCCCTCATGTGAGAGCCGCGCTTTGGTCGCTTTTCAGCCAGTGCGCAGCGCCTCATCGTAGCCAACGGTTTCTGCATACGACCGTGCCGCCCAGACACGTTTGTGTTCTAGATCATTTATTTGACTTCTATTAACTCCGCCATAGCTCCGTCGCACCCATTTTTTTACTCAACGGATGATCTGCATAATCACTACATAAGATAATTGCGGCGAGGGCGAGTCCAGTCCACCGAGGTGCTGGTGTGTCCGGCGTCGAGGGGGCGGCCTTTCCATCACGTGTGGAGTCGGATGAGGTTCAGGGCGGTCGCCGAGTAGGCGTGTTCAAGGTCGGTCTTGGCCAGTCGTCGGTAACAGGCATGGCATGTCCCGGAAACAGCGGCAGCCTGACGGATGGTGCCCTTCACTCCTGCTCCCAGGGCGTAATTGGCCTGCCGGTCCTTGGTGGCCTCGGCGCGAGCAGCCCGCCTGTGGAACGGCTCAGTTGGCGCGTCGAGCGAGGAGGCAGGCGATGAGGATGGACACCGCGCAGGCGACTGCGGCAGGTGCGCCACATGTTCCTGGCGCCCTGGACTGGGCGACAGCCCTCGCGGACAGGGACTGTCCGCGAGGAGCGGAGAGCCGAGAGCGGAGAGCCACTGTCCGCGCGGGCGGTCAGCCCACGGCGCTGACGGTGACGGACAGGTCGTTGTCGACCGTGTAGTGCGGCCGGGCCTGCACCTTGCCGCGCTCCGCCCGCACCGCGGCCCTGGGATAGCGGAAGACCGGCTTCTTGTCGGCGACGTCGTCGAGCAGCCACGCGATCCGCACCCGCGGTCCCTGCTCTCCGGCCGGGCGCAGCCACAAGTCCCAGATGCCGGGGTGAGCGGCGCGTACGGCACGGTGAAGCCGAACTCCGCCTCCTGAGCGGTCACGGCGGCCTGGAGCACGGACTTCGGGCCGCTCCGCTCGCGCAACTCGGCGACCGAGCAGCGCGGCCCGGGTGCGGTGCAGCGAGCCGCGCAGCCGGACGCCGCGCGGGGCGGTGCCGGTGAACAGGGACTCGTAGCGTTCGGCGATGCGGGACGGGTCGAAGCGCGCGGAGTCTCAAGGGCCGCGGTGGCCATCCGCTGCCGCAGCGTGTCGTCGTTGATCAACTGGAGGATGCCCGCGGCGACGGCTTCCGGTTGTGGCATTGGTAGCCGATGCCGGGAACCTTGCTGACGGAAAACACATCAGGGTTCGTACGCCGGCTGCGGTACCTCGGGGCAGGTACGCCCGCGCCGTCCTCGTCCATGGACTGCGCCGCGCCCCGGTCGCGTTCAGCGGGGAGGCGGCAGAAATCGCCCGGTGGCCACGTCGGTCGGAATCGCTTCGTGCCCTGACGTTCCGCCGAACGT
>CBFHCJ010000484.1:0-5628 GCA_965654005.1 uncultured Streptomyces sp.
CCGAAGGTCAGACGGTCTCGGGGAGCTCCTCGAGACCCTCGGCGACCAGCTTGGCCAGACGGTCGAGGGCGGCGTCCGCGCCCTCCGTGTCGGAGGCGAGGACGATCTCCTCGCCGCCCTGGGCGCCAAGGCTGAGAACCGCCAGCATGGAGGCGGCGTTGACGGGGTTGCCGTCGGCCTTGGCGATCGTCACGGGGACGCCGGAGGCCGTGGCGGCCCGGACGAAGATGGAAGCGGGGCGGGCGTGGAGGCCCTCGGCCCAGCCGACGTTGACGCGGCGCTCAGCCATGTGATGCTGCCCTTCGGGGTATCAGGTTGTCTAGACCAGTGTGACCAGTGTTCCATAGGTGAGGCGTTCCCGAGGAGGGGCCGTCGGTCCCGTCTCCGAGGCGACTTCGGTCCAGGGCGGTCCATGTGGATCCCCTCAGCCTGCCTCGCGCCGTTGTCGGACGCGAGCCTTACTCTGGGGCCCATGCGCACCGCGTCGGACCGGCACCAGTACCCCGCCCACTGGGAGGCCGACGTGGTGCTGCGCGACGGCGGTACCGCGCGCGTCCGGCCCATCACCGTCGATGACGCCGAGCGCCTCGTCAGCTTCTACGAGCAGGTCTCGGACGAGTCGAAGTACTACCGCTTCTTCGCGCCGTACCCTCGCCTGTCCGCCAAGGACGTCCACCGCTTCACGCACCATGACTTTGTGGACAGGGTCGGACTCGCGGCCACGGTCGGCGGCGAGTTCATCGCAACCGTACGTTATGACCGGATCGGTACCGACGGTTTGCCCGCCTCCGAGCCCGCGGACGAGGCCGAGGTCGCCTTCCTGGTGCAGGACGCGCACCAGGGCCGCGGCGTCGCCTCGGCCCTCCTCGAACACATCGCGGCGGTGGCCCGCGAGCGCGGCATCCGCAGGTTCGCCGCCGAGGTGCTGCCCGCCAACTCCAAGATGATCAAGGTGTTCACGGACGCCGGGTACCAGCAGAAGCGCAGCTTCGAGGACGGCGTCGTACGCCTGGAGTTCGACCTGGAGCCCACGGACCGTTCGGTGGCCGTGCAGCGCGCGCGGGAGCAGCGGGCCGAGGCGCGGTCCGTGCAGCGGCTGCTGGCGCCCGGCTCGGTCGCCGTGATCGGCGTGGGCCGCACGCCCGGGGGAGTGGGCCGCAGCGTCCTCGACAACCTCCGGGACGGCGGGTACACCGGCCGCCTGTACGCGGTGAACAGGGCGTTCACCGAAGGGCAGAGGGAGCTCGACGGGGTGCCGGCCCACCGCTCCGTCCGAGACATCGCCGAGCCGGTCGACCTCGCCGTCGTCGCCGTCCCCGCGGAGCGCGTCCCCGAAGTCGTCGCCGAGTGCGGCGAGCACGGCGTGCAGGGGCTCGTGGTCGTCTCCGTGGGATACGCCGAGAGCGGGCCGGAGGGGCGCGAGCGGCAGCGGGAGCTGGTGCGGCAGGCGCGGTCGTACGGGATGCGGATCATCGGACCGAACGCCTTCGGGATCATCAACACCTCGCCACAAATCCGGCTCAACGCGTCCCTCGCGCCAAAGATGCCGCGCCCTGGGCGCATAGGGCTGTTCGCCCAGTCCGGCGCCATCGGGATCGCACTGCTGTCGCGGCTGCAGCGCCGCGGGGGAGGCGTCACCGGGGTCACGGGCGTGTCGACCTTCGTCTCCTCCGGCAACCGGGCGGACGTGTCGGGCAACGACGTCCTCCAGTACTGGTACGACGACCCGGACACCGACGTCGCCCTGATGTACCTGGAATCCATCGGCAACCCACGCAAGTTCACCCGGCTCGCACGGCGCACGGCGGCGGCCAAGCCGCTGGTGGTGGTGCAGGGCGCCCGGCACGGAGGCACCCCGCAGGGGCATGCGGTACGGGCCACGCGGCTCCCGCACGCCACGGTGTCCGCGCTGCTGCGGCAGGCCGGGGTGATCAGGGTGGACACCATCACGGAACTCGTGGACGCGGGGCTGCTCCTGGCCCGGCAGCCGCTGCCCGCGGGGCCCCGGGTGGCCATCCTCGGGAACTCCGAGTCGCTCGGCTACCTGACGTACGACGCGTGCCTGACCCAGGGGCTGCGGCCGTCGTCACCGCTCGACCTGACGACGGCGGCGTCGGCCGAGGACTTCCACCAGGCGCTGTCCACGGCGCTGGCCGACGACTCGTGCGACGCCGTCGTGGTGACGGCGATACCGGCGGTGGGCGAGACCTCGGCGCGGGACGCCGCGCTGGCCGAGGCGTTGCGGTCTGCCGCGGCTGCGGCGCCTGCGAAGCCGGTGCTGGTCGTTCACGTGGAGCTGGGCGGTCTGGCAGAAGCTCTGTCCGCTGCGGCCAGCACCGGGCCACAGGTCGGCGGCACGGCACCCGGCGCTGCAGGCGGTGCCCACCCTCCCCCACTCTCGGCTTCGATCGAGCGGGCGGACCGTCATCGCCCTGCGGAACGGCCGCCCACCGCGGTCGCGCAACGGCCGCCCACCGCGGCGAGTGACGCAGCCCTGCCCGACTCCCGCTCCATCCCCGCCTACCCCGCTGCCGAGCGCGCCGTCCGGGCCCTTGCCGAGGCCGTCAAGTACGCCCAGTGGCGGCGCGACGCCGTCGACCCCGGCAAGGTGCCCGAGTACGACGACATCGACGAGAAGGGCGCCGCCGAGCTGATCCACGGGCTGCTCGCACGCGGGCAGGGACTGACGCTCGGCACGGGCGACACCTGGGACCTGCTCTCGCGGTACGGCATCCACGTCCGCAGGGCGCTGCCCGCGCCCACCCCCGAGGTCGCCGTCGAGGCCGCCCGCTGGATCGGCTACCCCGTGGCCCTCAAGGCCACCGCCCCGCATCTGCGGCACCGCGCCGACCTGGGCGGCGTACGTCTTGACCTGGCCGACGAGGATCAACTGCGCCGCGCGTACGCCGAGTTGACCGGGTTGTTCGGGGAGCCCGCGGAGCTGTGGCCGGTCGTCCAGGCCATGGCGCCGCGCGGCGTCGACACCGTTGTACGGGCTGTGATCGACCCGGCGGCCGGGGCCGTGCTGTCGTTCGGGCTCGCCGGGGCCGCCTCGCAACTGCTCGGTGATACGGCCCACCGATTGATTCCGGTCACCGACCGGGATGCCACCTCCCTGGTCCGCTCGATCCGGACGGCCCCGCTCCTGTTCGGCTGGCGCGGTTCCGCCCCGGTTGACACGCCCGCCCTGGAAGAGCTGATGCTGCGCGTGTCGCGGCTGGTGGACGATCATCCGGAGGTGGTCGCGGTCACGCTGGAGCCCGTGGTCGTCGCCCCGCGCGGTCTGAGCGTGCTCGGCGCCACCGTGCGGCTCGCACCTCCGCCCGCCCGCGACGACCTCGGCCCGAGAACGCTTCCGGTGTACTGATACGGGAGCCGCTTCCGCCTCCGCGGCATCGCCTGCCCCGGGGCCCGGGCCGGGCGGCCACGCCACGACGAAGTTCAGACTGTTCCCCCGCCGGCCGTTCCTCCAGTGCCTGTCCGGCGGGAACGGTGAGCCCAAGGCGGCGGCCGAGGTCCAGCCCTGCGGCTTCGACGGCCCGCCCACCCGTTCAACGGTGAGCACCAGGCCGGCCCGCTGGCCTTCGTCACCCGCCCCGACGCCGGCAGGCCTGGGACCCCTGTGCACCAAGCCCGACACCTCCACCACCCGCGCGCGAGGAGCCCCTCTCTCACCTTTCCGCAGTCACGGCCGCGCGGATCACGGGAGCCGGACGGACGCAGGCGTGAGGGCCGCCCCGCTGTGCGCACGGCCCGGATGCTCTTGACTGTCCCGGACCGGCCTCGTGCACGGATTAGGATGGACGTCATGGCCAAGACCAGTACGACGACCCAGGGGCTGCGCACGGCGATCGAGCGCAGCGGCTACTACCCGGCTCTCGTGGCCGAGGCGGTGGAAGCCGCGGTGGGCGGCGAGCCCATCCGGTCGTACGTGGTCCACCAGGAGACCACGTTCGACGCGAACGAGGTGCGCCGGCACGTGACCGTGCTGGTTCTCACCGGCACCCGCTTCATCGTCAGCCACACCGACGAGCAGGCCGCGGACGACACCTCCCCGACGCCGTACGCGACGACGTCGACGGAGTCGGTGAAGCTCGGCCGGATCTCGTCGGTCGTCGTCAGCCGCGTCGTCGCCAACCCGGAGTCGTACACGCCGGGCACGCTGCCCCGCGAGGTCGTCCTGACCATCGGCTGGGGCGCCGTCTCCCGTATCGACCTGGAGCCCGCCGCCTGCGGCGACCCCAACTGCGAAGCGGACCACGGCTACACGGGCAACTCGACGGCGGACGACCTGAGCCTGCGCGTCAGCGAGGCCGGGGACGGCCCGGAGACGGTGCGCCAGGCGCTCGCCTTCGCCCAGTCCCTCTCCGAGGCGACCGCGGACGTCACCCGCTGATGGCCCTGCCCACCTGGGACGACCACCCGGAACCGCTCGCCGTCGACTCCGCGCCCGTCCCCGAGTACGGCACCGGCTCCCTCGCCGATCTCCTGCCCACCCTCGCCGCGGGCATGGGGGTGCCCGGCCAGGTCGCCGCCATATCGGAACTGACCGCCGCCGACCGCAACTGCGTCTTCCTGATCGACGGACTCGGCTGGGAACAGCTGAAGGCGCACCCCGACGAGGCGCCGTTCATGACCTCGCTCCTGGCGTCCTCCCGTGGCGGCACCGGCCGCCCGATCACCGCCGGCTACCCGGCGACCACCGCGACCTCGCTCGCTTCCGTGGGCACCGGTCTCCCGCCCGGCGCGCACGGCCTGCCCGGATACACGGTCCGCGATCCGCGGACCGGTGAGCTGATGAACCAGCTGCGCTGGCAGCCCTGGACGGAGCCGCGCGCCTGGCAGCCCTACCCCACCGTCTTCCAGCTCGCGGACGCGGCCGGCGTCCACGCGGCGCAGGTGTCCTCCCCCGCTTTCGAGAACACCCCGCTGACCAAGGTCGCGCTGAGTGGCGGAACGTTCCACGGGCGACTGACCGGCGAAGACCGCATGTCCCTCGCAGCCGAACAACTGTCCGCCGGCGACCGGTCCTTGGTGTACACGTACTACGCGGAGCTCGACGGCGCCGGCCACCGCTTCGGCGTCGACTCGGACACCTGGCGCGGCCAGCTCATGTACGTCGACCGACTCGTCCAGCGCCTCGCGGAGCAGCTGCCGCCGCGCACGGCCCTCTACGTCACCGCCGACCACGGCATGATCGACATCCCGTTCGACGAGCAGCACCGCATCGACTTCGACGAGGACTGGGAGCTGCGCGCCGGGGTCGCCCTGCTGGGCGGTGAGGGGCGCGCACGGCACGTCTACGCGCTCCCGGGAGCCGAGAGCGACGTTCTGACCTGCTGGCGCGAGGTCCTCGGCGAGCAGTTCTGGGTGGCCTCGCGCGACGAGGCGATCGCGGCGGGCTGGTTCGGTCCGCACATCGACGAACGGGTGTACGCGCGCATCGGCGACGTGGTCGCCGCGGCCCGTGACGACGTGCTGATCATCGCGTCCGAGCGGGAGCCGAAGGAGTCGGCGATGTTCGGCAACCACGGGTCGATGACGGCCGTGGAACAGTTGGTGCCCCTGCTGGAAGTCCGCACCTGAGCGCGGTGCGCAGTCCGACGCTCAATACGCCCCGCACGCCCC
>CBFHCJ010000485.1:0-5624 GCA_965654005.1 uncultured Streptomyces sp.
AGCGTGGTCGCGTGCAGCTTGCTGGTGTTGCTCGCGGACGTGTTGCTCGTGTTGCTGATCAAGGCGGGACAGACGTTATGAAGTCGTAAAGGCCGAAAGTGGGCCGGGGTGAAAGAGGGGGGGGGGCACCGGGGTGGGGCTTCGCCCCCCCCGCCCCTACCCTTCCCGGCCGGGGGGGCGGCCGCCCCCAGAACGGGTCGGGGGCCACGCCCCAGCGGGCCGCGCGGGCGAGAACAAGCCCGCGCCGAACCCTCACCGCATCAGTACCCCCGCTCCCTCCCCCGTCCCCCCCGACGGCACAGCCACCAGCCCCAGCTCCGCACTGGAAGCCAACAGCCGATGCGTCGGCAGGATCCGCACGGTGTAGCCGAAGGGCCCTGTGCGGTCCAGCGACAGCGGGCCCTCGTACACCCACCGGCCGTCCGGATCCGGCCCTCCCCCCGGCTTCAACGCCGTCGCCGTCGCGTCCGCGATGCCGTCGTCGGTGCCGACGCGCCCCGACACCGCCTGCACCTCCACGTCCTGGGGGGCGAGGTCGCCGAGGCCGACCCGGACCCGCAGCGAGAGCGTCGTGCCCAGTTCCGCCGTCGCCGTCGCGGCCGACGTCTCCACATGGTCGACCGTGACGGCCGGCCAGGCCGCCCGTACCCGCGCCTTCCAGGCCGCCAGCTCCCGCGCCGCGTCCGGCGTCATGGCGCGGTGCGAGTGCCCGGCCGGGGTGTACAAACGTTCCACGTACTCACGGACCATCCGCCCCGCCAGCACCTTCGGGCCGAGATGCGTGAGGGTCCGGCGCACCATCTCGATCCAGCGGTCCGGCAGTCCACCCTGGCCCCGCTCGTAGAAGCGCGGCGCCACCCGCTGCTCCAGCAGGTCGTACAGCGCCGCCGCCTCCAGGTCGTCGCGCCGGTCCTCGTCCGTCCCCACGCCGTCCGCCGTCGGGATCGCCCAGCCGAAGTCGGGCTGGAACCATTCGTCCCACCAACCGTCCAGTACCGACAGGTTGAGGCAGCCGTTGAGCGCCGCCTTCATACCGCTCGTCCCGCAGGCCTCCAGCGGACGCAGGGGGTTGTTCAGCCACACGTCGCAGCCGGGGTACAGCTTCTGCGCCATCGCCATGCCGTAGTCCGGCAGGAAGACGACGCGGTGGCGCACCCTCGGGTCGTCCGCGAACCTGACCAGCTCCTGGATCAGGCGTTTTCCGCCGTCGTCGGCCGGGTGCGCCTTGCCCGCCACCACGATCTGGACCGGGCGCTCCGGGTGCAGCAGCAGCTCCATCAGCCGGTCCCGGTCGCGCAGCATCAGCGTAAGACGTTTGTACGACGGCACGCGGCGGGCGAAGCCGATCGTCAGGACGTCGGGGTCCAGCACGCCCTCGATCCAACCGAGTTCGGCCGTTCCGGCGCCGCGCTGCCGCCAGGACGCGTACAGCCGTTCCCGTACCTCCAGCACGAGCTGCTCGCGCAGCGCCCGGCGCAGGTCCCAGATCTCCTGGTCGGCGATCTCGGCGACCGCGTCCCAGCGGTCCGTGCCGTCGGCCACCGTCAGCGCGTCCTCGGTGCGTTCCGCCCCGACCTGCCGCGCCCCGAGCCGGAACACCTCGGGCGCCACCCAGGTCGGCGCGTGCACTCCGTTCGTCACGGACGTGATCGGCACCTCGTCGGGGTCGAAGCCCGGCCACAGGCCCGAGAACATCTCCCGGCTGACGTTGCCGTGCAGCAGGGACACTCCGTTGGCTCGCTGGCCGAGCCTGAGGCCCATCACGGCCATGTTGAAGAGGTTGGGCTCACCACCCGGGTACGTCTCCATGCCGAGCCCCAGGATCCGTTCCACCTCGATCCGCGGCAGTTCGGCGTCCGGGCCGAAGTGGCGGGCCACCAGCTCCCGGTCGAAGCGGTCGATACCGGCGGGGACGGGGGTGTGGGTGGTGAAGACCGTGCCCGCCCGGACCGCCTCGAGGGCGGAGTCGAAGTCCAGGCCCGCCTCGTACAGCTCGGCGATCCGCTCCAGACCGAGGAAACCCGCGTGCCCCTCGTTGGTGTGGAACACCTCGGGCTCGGGGTGCCCGGTCAGCCGGCAGTACGTACGCACCGCGCGCACCCCGCCGATGCCGAGCAGCATCTCCTGGAGCAACCGGTGCTCGCTGCCGCCGCCGTACAGCCGGTCGGTCACGCCCCGTTCGCCGAGGTCGTTCTCCTCGACGTCCGAGTCGAGCATCAGCAGCGGCACCCGTCCCACCTGCGCGAGCCAGACACGGGCCTGGAGCCGGCGTCCACCGGGCAGGCCCAGCAAGACCTGCGCGGGCGTGCCGTCCGGCTCCCGCAGGGGCACCACCGGCAGCTCGTGCGGGTCGAGCACCGGGTAGTGCTCCTGCTGCCAGCCGTCACGGGAGAGGGTCTGGCGGAAGTAGCCGTGCCGGTAGAGCAGGCCTACGCCGATCAGCGGGACTCCGAGGTCGCTGGCCGACTTCAGATGGTCGCCGGCGAGGATGCCGAGGCCGCCGGAGTACTGGGGCAGGGCGGCCGTGACACCGAACTCGGGTGAGAAGTAGGCGATGGCGGCGGGGAGGTCGGCCGACTGGGACCGGGACTGGTACCAGCGGTCGCCGCTCACGTAGTCGGCCAGATCGTCGGCCGCGGCGGCGAGTCGGCGCAGAAAGCGACGGTCCTCGGCCAGCTCCGCGAGCCGGGCGGGCGGCACGCTGCCCAGCAGTCGCACCGGGTCGCCGTCCGAGGCGGCCCATCGCTCCGGGTCGACGGACTGGAAGAGGTCACGGGTCTCCGCATGCCACGACCAGCGCAGATTGTGCGCCAGATCGCTCAGCGGGTGAAGGGCTTCGGGGAGGACGGGACGTACGGTGAACCTGCGGATGGCCTTCACGAGTTCCACCTTCACGGAGGCGTAGGTGTCGTCTCCGACGGTACGCGGTTCGGATCGCTTACCGCCGGGTTTGTAGGCAGTCGGGGTTGCGGTCGCCCTCAGGGGGCTGCCGCCCCCAGACCCCCGCTTCGGCCTGAACGGCCTCGTCCTCAAATGCCGGAAGGGCTGAGATCGCCTCGGCCGGGCTGAGATGTGACCCCCCATAACCCCGGACACAAGCTGACCAAAAAACAACGCAACCTTTACACATCACCCCTAGTAGGACTTTGTCGGGTGCGAACGGGATGGCGGCACTCGTAGTCGAAGCTGCCCCAGTGAGGTGCTGTGACCAGCGGGAATTGACCTGACGGCCCGTCACCGACCGCCTCGACCCTCCGATGTCTCCGCAGGTCACAGCGACTCGACAAAGTCCTACTAGCGGATATGGCCGATTCTGCCCACCCAGGCGACCTTGTGGCACTTCACACCGCACGAGAGGCTGCCCACTGGCGCACCGGTCGGCGAACAGCCCAGACATGAATGAACTCCGGCCGTCGTACGCCGAGTCGAGGAGGGGAACTCGAGTCATGGCACGGAAGAGAAACGCACGTCTGCGCTGGGCGGGCGGCCTCACCACGGTCGCCACGATCGTGGCACTCTCGGCCATCGCCCAGCCCGCGCAGGCCGCCCCGGAGGGGACGATCCTCGGTGCCGGAGCCCCCGGCGCCGTCAGCGGCAGCTACATCGTGACGCTCAAGGGGGGAACGAAGGCCCCGTCGGTCGTCGGCAAGGGCATCGCCGAGAAGTATGGGGCGAAAATAAGCCACACCTACGGATCCGCGCTCAACGGGTACGCGGTGACGGTCGACGAGCAGCAGGCCCGGCGTCTCGCGGCGGACTCCCGCGTGGCCTCGGTCGTCCAGGACACCAGGGTCGTACTGGACCACTTCCAGAAGGATCCGCCCTCGTGGGGCCTGGACCGCGTCGACCAGCCGGACCTGCCGGTCGACAAGGGTTACACCTGGCCGGAACCGGCGGGCGCGGGCGTGACGGCGTACGTCATCGACACCGGCATCCGCATCTCGCACAAGGACTTCGGCGGCCGGGCCAGCTACGGCTGGGACTTCGTCGACAACGACAGCACGGCCGCCGACGGCAACGGACACGGCACGCACGTGGCCGGAACCATAGCGGGCACCAAGTACGGGGTCGCCAAGGAGGCGAAGGTCGTCGCCGTGCGCGTCCTGGACGACACCGGCTCCGGCACCACCGCGCAGGTCATCGCGGGGATCGACTGGGTGACCAAGCACGCGCACAAGCCCGCGGTGGCGAACCTGAGCCTGGGCGGCTACGCGAACGCCCAACTGGACGCGGCCGTGCGCAACTCCATCGCCTCCGGCGTCACCTACGCGGTCGCGGCCGGCAACGACGGACTCCCGGCCGACCTGTACTCCCCGGCCCGTGTCACCCAGGCCATCACGGTCGGGGCCAGCGACCAGAAGGACGCCCGGGCGAGCTTCTCCAACTGGGGCAGCGGCCTCGACCTGTTCGCCCCCGGCGTGGCGATCACCTCGGACTCGTACAAGAGCGACACGGGCACGGCCACCTTCTCCGGTACGTCGATGGCGACACCGCACGTCACCGGCGCGGCGGCGCTCTATCTGGCCAACCATCCCAAGGCCACCCCGGCGCAGGTCAGCCAGGCACTCGTGCGGCGGGCGGTCTCCGGGAAGGTCACGGGAGCGGGGACCGGCTCGCCGAACAAGCTGCTCCAGGTCGACAATCCCTGACCGCGACCGCGATCACTTGCCGGCCTCGCCACCCCGCCGCGGGGCCGGTCCTTTTCGCTCTTCCGGATACGGCCGGTCTTGAAAGTAGACATACGCGTGAGTAGTTAACAAAGTGCCGGAATGCCCACCCGCACATGGTGGGAAGGCTACTCCGGTAACCGCCGGTCCCACCTTCCGACACCCCCATCCGCCCACCCACGTTGACGCGGACAGGAGCGGCCATGCCCTCTACGCACCACTCGCCCGCACCCCCGGCACCCGGCACCGGCACCTCCCCCAGACGGAAGGCCGACGCCGTTCCACCTACCCGAAAGACGCCCTCCGCGGCGGCGGGTACCACTCCTGCCCCGGACACCGCCTCGGCCCAGGACACTTCTTCGGCCCCGGACACCGCCTCGGCCCAGAACACTTCCACGGCCCCGGACACCGGCCCCACCCTCGGGCGCATCCCCGTCCTGGATGTACGCCCCCTCGTCCACCAGGGCCGTCGCCCGGCAAAGGCGGTGGTGGGCGAGGAGTTCGAGATCTCCGCCACGGTCTTCCGCGAGGGCCACGACGCCGTCGCCGCCAACGTCGTCCTCACGGACCCTGAGGGCCGCCCGGGCCCCTGGACACCGATGCGCGAACTCGCCCCCGGCACCGACCGCTGGGGCGCCACCGTCTCCCTGCCGAGCGAGGGCCGCTGGACCTACGCCGTTCAGGCGTGGAGCGATCCGGTCAGCACCTGGCGGCACCACGCCGGGATCAAGATCCCCGCGGGGATCGACACCGAGCTGGTTCTGGAGGAGGGGGCACGGCTGTACGAGCGCGCCGCCGCCGGCGTCCCCGAGAGCGGGGGCCGGCGGGAGGCGCTCCTCACCGCGGCCGACGCCCTGCGCGACACCGGCCGTCCGGCCGCGTCCCGTCTCGCGGCTGCGCTCACTCCTGAGGTGGAGGAGGTTCTGGGTCGTCACCCGTTGCGTGAGTTGGTGACGT
>CBFHCJ010000486.1:0-5619 GCA_965654005.1 uncultured Streptomyces sp.
ATGGTCAACAGCCTTCCGCGCCGCCGACCTCGCCGACGCCGGCAGCGACGAGCCGGACCAGTACAGCGATACGTGCACAGCCGACGGCGACGACCCCGAACAGGAAGCCGCATGAACACCGCCACCGATCCCGAACCCCGCACCGCAGCGGCCCTGGCCGCCCGCCGCCGCAAGACCGAGACCGCCCTGGAGCGGGTCCACCAGGCCATCGCCCGGCTCCGACGCGAGAAAGCCAAGGTCAGCGTCGCCGCCGTCGCCCGCCGAGCGGACGTCTCTCGCACCTTCCTCTACGACAACGTCGAGGCCAGAGCCGCGGTCGCCGCAGCGATAACGCAGCCCCGCGAACACCAGACCCAGCTGCTCGCCGACCAGGACGACGAGCGCGAGGCGACCTGGCGCGAACGCGCCCTGAACGCCGAGGACGCCCTCAAGGCCGCCCACACCGAGATCCTCACCCAGCGCACCCGCATCGGCGAACTCCTCGGTCAGATCCGCGACTTGCAGGCCGAATGGACCGAGGAGGCCATCCAGCGGATCACCACCGAGAACACCACCCTCAAGCAGCGCGTCCGCCAGCTCACCACCGACAACCGCACCCTCGACGAGCGGCTCAAGGCCGCCCGCTCCAACCTCCGCTTCCAGGACCGGCGCGTCGCCGACCTCGAAGCCCAGATCGCGGGCAGCTGACAACCCAGTGCAAAGCCGCTACGTCCGACCCGATGGCCACGGGGATACCGTGGTCTCGGGCCGGGCAGGTTCCCCGCATTTTTGCGACGCCTGAAGGGTCAGCCGCCGTAGCCGTCATCGGTCGCCCGCTTCCGGTGACGATCAGGGTCGTGAATCGCGGTGAGAAACGGCGTGATTCCCAGGGCATAGAAGCCGTACTCCAGCTGCTGATACCACGCTCGTTCGCTCTCAAGCTCCTTGGACACCTGAACTGGTACTCCGCCGGTATGGTCGCCGGTAGACACCATGACCACGAACGACGTGCCCTCGTCTGCTGGGTCAGACGGATTAGCGATCACCGTGAAGTCCCAGGTTGCTGCGCCGGGGACATCCGAGCCGGCATCCAGGCGCCGCAGGACGAACGTCGGCTGTCGCAGCAGCACTCCGGACTGTGCCCGGATCGCCATCGTCCTCTGTCCCACGACTCGCCAGGGTGGCTCCGGGCGCGTGTGGTGAACGTCCGAAAAGAGTTGGTCCCGCAGTTCCGAGTACCTGGCGGCTGTCTGGGCGAAGGCCCTTGTGTCCTCCGCCAGTTGACGCCTGGTGTCGCAACTGTCGAGCAGACCGCCCAGCGAGTGCAGTCTGCCCCGGACCCATGGCTTTAGGAAGCGGTCAAGGACACCCAGCCGGTAGGCGTCCTCGGCAGACTCAGCAACCAACAGCGCGCCCCGCACCAAAGCCTGATATCTGCCTGCGAGATCCATGGGTCCCCTCCTGACGACAGCCACCGCTCACCGTATCGATCAATAGGCCAACAGCAAGGTCTGATCAGACAGTCGGCAACGGCACGCGTTGCAGTGACCGCCCTCCCGGCGCGCACTTGGTAACAGGCAGCGTGCCGATTTCTTGTCACGCTTGCCGTGCCGCGGCGAGCCGAACAGGCCAGCCAAGGTGGTGTCCCGCCATGTACGACGCGGTCAACCACGGCTGGCTGGAGCCTCGCCGCCTGCGCAGACTGCCTGCCTCCACACCGCTGCCGCATGCCGCCGACGGGCGGATCGTGCTCGCCGTGGATGAGAGCAACTGGCTCCGTCCCGAGGTGCCCACCAGCTCGGATTTGCTGTTCTGGCACGTCTACGAGCGGGGCAGCAGCGCCGATCAGTTCATCTCGGCTGGCCTACTCCTTCGTCGCAGCCCTGGAGACGGGACGCACCTCGTGGATCCCTGTGCTGGACGCGGTCCGGCTCGGGCCGGCTGACGACGCCTCCCGGCCAGGCCCCTGGCGTCCAACAGGCTCACAAAATGCCAGCCCCACGCTACGAGCCCGGGAAGACCCGAGACCCTCACCGAACACGGCCGCCTGAAACAGCAGCGACGTTAAAGATCAAGCTAAGCCTTCCTCCCGAGTATGACTCGGCGGGATAGCCGACGGTCAAATCTGAACCAAAAGCCGCAGCGCAAGATCGATTACTTCATAAGATCACATGGCTTTCACCGGAAGTTCAAAGAAGCATAGAAAAGGGGGCCTTCCTTCATGCAGTTCCGCAACCGCACAGTTGCGGCCGTCATATCCTTGGCAGCCGCGGCCGCACTCGCTCTGGCCTACGCTCCTGGCGCCCAGGCAGAAACCCCGATTCTGCCTCACGGCAAGCCCATCGCCTCGTTCACCCCTCAGAACCTCGTCGCCAAGCCAGCGCCGCACCTGACTAGCCCGGTAAAGACCACCTTCCGCAAAAGATGCGCGCCCCTACCAGCAAGGTCCGCCGCGCGAAAAGCCGGGGCCACCACGGCGTGTATCCAGGTGACTGCGCGGCCCGGAAGCGCCAAACCGGCGACGAGCAGCGACTTTCAGCCTGCTGACACGAACGCGGCAACGTGCAGTGTTACGCAGCCGGGCTACTACACGTATGACCGCCTTGACTACTGTCTCAGCGGCTTTCAGGTCACCTACACGGAGTACAACGAGGACGATCCTGGAGAAACCCTCGGCACGGGTACTTTGACGGTCAGTAGCAGTGCCAGCCTGTCGGCATCGAGTGGCCAGTGGCAGGAGTCGGAGACGGTGACCCTCTCCCAGGTGTCTGGTCTGGTTGAGGATCTCAACGTGGGCTTCACGGCCAGCTGCGACGCCAGCTGCACCGCCACCTCGCCCAGCCCATGGGTCGGCAGCCAGCTCCTGACCGAAGGCCAGTCCGCCTCCGGCAGCGTCACCTTCCAGGCAACGCCTGGCGCCGGCCTGGAGAGCAGCATCACGACCAGCTACAACCTGCAGGTGACGCAGCCGGGGACGACCCCTCTCGACGAAGACGTGCCGTGGAGCAATCCCCGCCAAGTCCGTTGCGACACGACGTTCGCTGACAACACCAGCACCGGCTGTGTCATCCCCGACATTCGCCCCCAGTTCACTCTGTCGCTGTCCGAGTACGGTGCAGCCGCGGCCGCGTACGGCTTCGCAGAGCAAGATTGGATCGATCATTGGGGCGCCGACGACAGCCCCCTGCAGCGGCTCGCCGATCCGGACGCACAGACCGCGAACCGCACCAACACGTGCGGATCAGGGGCCACAAGGACGTTCGTGTACCTAGACGACATCGTGCCGAACGACTCATGCGACGAGTACCCCTTCGCTGCGACGTACCAAGGAGGCACGAACGGCGGGCTGTGCGCAGACGTCATCCCACTCGAGGAAAACGGCGTATGGGAGATTTACCCGGACCCCAACGCCCCTACTCCCACCTTCAACGAACCCTGCATCCGTGCCCACGTACCGAATGATCAGAACAGTAATGCGGGACTTGCACTGGGTCGCTTCGCTCAGTCTGAACGCGTCATCGATAATGAGAAATACGATGTTGTCGTGACCACCTGATAGTAATAGCGCGCACGGCTGCGTCCCGGAAGCCGCTTCCGGGACGCAGCCGCATTTGACGGAGAATGAGATGAACGATGCCGCACCCCCGGCGTGGGACTGGATGCTCCACGGCCGATACCTGGGCTTCACCCTCACCTTTACCCACCGCACAACGCCGAAAGAACTCCTGGAACGTTACGGGGTCGATCCGTCGGCAGCCCGCCACCTGCCGTACGTCGGCCTAGACGCCGCCCTGCAGCCAGGCAGGAACTGCGCCATCCTCAGAGTGGGCATGCTTAGCGATTGGGCGTTCGGCATCGAAATCCTCGGTGGCGAGGGGGCCGCCCCTGCAACACTTGCCGAACTCTCCCGCGGTACTCAGACCATCACCGTACAGGTAGGCGCCAACGCCCTGCACACACTGAGCCACTGGACGAACGGACAGCCGCGAGAGGCATTCGAGCCCGGCGAGGCAGCCACTCTTCGAGCCGCCGGCCCGCACCCCTTCTGGGACGCTACCGAACGGCACCTCGCCGCCCAGCCCGGCACAAGGCCCGTCCTGGCCGCAATGCAAGCGGTGGAAGACCACATCGACGGACACCTCACCTCCGATATCGACGACGGTCCCCTACTGTCCGTGGTCCTTCCGCAAAGCCTCCCGCCTCGTCCCTCACCAGTGCCTACACTGCCACGGGTTAACCCATCGTCTCAGCCTCGGCCGCTGGGCCGCAGCCTCGGCAGCCTCCACCAGCCCAGACGAAATTAGCTTGACTCTGTCGGGGATCTTGTTGTTTCCCGGTGCGGCAGCATGATCAGTGGGCATGCTCGGGGCTGTTTCGAAGACCCATGCAGTTGTCGAGGTGTCCGTTGTCCCCAGGGACCTGCCGATCAATAACTCTTCGGTTTTCGTGGGCTGTTGGGTCGTAGGATGCGGGGGTGTCGGAGGGGACGAAGGCAGAGCTGGTGGATGCGTTCGGGCTGTTGCTGCCGCATCTCGATGAGCGCCAGCAGCGACTGACGCTGGGCGCCGCGGCCCGCGTTCTGGGCCACGGGGGGATCCGCATGGTGGCCGGAGCGGCCGGGGTGGCGGAGTCCACGGTGTCACGCGGGAAGCGGGAGCTGGAGCACGCGGAGGAGCCCGCTGGCCGGGTCCGGGCACCGGGCGCGGGTCGGAAGCCCTTGCGGGAGGCCGATCCGGGGCTGGTGCCCGCCTTGCTGGCGCTGGTCGAGCCGGACCAGCGCGGCGACCCGGAATCTCCGCTGCTGTGGACGGTGAAGTCCACCCGGAATCTGGCGGCCGAGCTGACGCGTCAGGGACACCGGGTCGGTTCGGACACGGTGGCCGCACTGTTGAAGGCGGAGGGCTTCTCTCTGCAGGGCACCTCCAGGACCACCGAGGGGGCCCGGCATCCGGACCGGGACGCCCAGTTCCGCTACATCAACGACCAGGTCACGGCCTACCTCGCCGACGGGCAGCCGGTCATCAGCGTGGATGCCAAGAAGAAGGAGACGCTGGGCAACTACGCGGTGATCGGACGCGAGTGGCAACGGGCCGGACAGCCGGTGCAGGTCCGCGCACACGACTTCCCCGAGAAGGGCGCCCAGAAAGCGGTGCCGTACGGGATCTACGACATCGGCGCGGACGCAGGCTGGGTGTCGGTGGGTTGCGACGGGGACACCTCTGCCTTCGCGGTGGCCGCTTTGCGCCGCTGGTGGAACGGTGAGGGGCGCCGCCGCTACCCGCACGCTTCCCGCCTGCTGGTCACCGCCGACGCCGGAGGCTCCAACGGCTACCGTGTGCGTGCCTGGAAAAAGGAACTCGCGGACTTCGCCTACGAGACGGGCCTTGAAGTGACTGTCTGTCACTTTCCACCGGGAACATCGAAATGGAACAAAATAGAGCACCGGCTGTTCTCACAGATCAGCATCAACTGGCGTGGCAGGCCCCTGACCAGCCACGAAGTCGTCGTCAGCACCATCGGAGCGACCACGACACGCAGCGGACTATCCGTCCACGCCGAGCTCGACCCCGGCGCCTACCCCACCGGCGTCACCGTCCCCGATTCCGGTATTCGGCAGCGTGGTCACCCCGCCCGTATCCG
>CBFHCJ010000487.1:0-5617 GCA_965654005.1 uncultured Streptomyces sp.
GTGTCCCAGCGCCTTGTCCACCCGGCACAGCAGCCGGGCCACGGCGAGGGCGAACAGAGGCGAGGCGTGCACGGACGTACGGAAGTGCCCCGCGGGTCCCTCGGGCCGCCGGTAGAACCCGTCCGCCCCGTACAGCGCCTCCTCGGCCGCCGCCCGCCATCCCCGCCACTCGCCGCTCGCCTTGTGTGTCACGGGGTCAGGCTAGGCCGGGTGCGGGTGCGGGTGCGGTGGGTTGCTGCGGGGCGCGGCTGTTGGACCAAGGCGCCCCGCACCACCCTCGCGCTCCGGCGGCGCCAGCGGCTCGGCGCGATGCCGTGGGGTGCCGTGGGGTGCCGTACCGCGCACCCCTAACCGTTCGGGATCACGAAGCATCCACCTTGCGGAGTACGCCCTCTCGTCGCGGATCGGCCCTCCGGTTGACCCGTGCGCACACCACGCTTCCCTACGCTGGGTTACGTGCAGCGCCTCTATGACTTCCTCCGCAGGCATCCGACGGGGGTCGACAGCTTCTGGGCCGTCGTCCTGTTCGGGCTCTCCTGCGTGAATGTGACGAACCTCAGTGGGGCGCGGAACTACCACGGGTCGATCCTCACGGGCCTCGCGATCTCAGCCGTGCTGTCCGTGGTCGTCGCGCTGCGCCGCCGCATGCCCGAGAAGATGTTCGTCGTGGCCGCCGCGACGGGAGTGGCGCAGCTGGTCCTCGACCAGCAGCCTGTGATCGCCGACTTGGCGATGCTTGTGATCATCTACACGGTGGCCGCGGACGGCGCCCGCTGGGCCTCCCGCGTCGGCCTGGTCGCCGGTCTGTGCGCCGGCAGCCTGGCGCAGATCCGCTGGTCGGACCACCCCCCGAGCGTCCTGGGCATTGTCGCGGTCACGGTCTTCCAGACCGTGCCCTTCGCCCTCGCCTGGGTCCTCGGCGACTCCCTGCGCACCCGACGCGCCTACCTCGCCCAGCTGGAGGAGCGTGCCGCCCGGCTGGAGAAGGAGCGCGAGGCGCAGTCCAAGGTGGCGGTCGCCGCCGAGCGCGCTCGTATCGCGCGCGAGCTGCACGACGTGGTCGCGCACAACGTGTCGGTGATGGTGGTGCAGGCGGACGGCGCGGCCTACGTCCTGGACACGGCCCCCGACCAGGCGAAGAAGGCCCTGGAGACGATCTCCGGGACCGGCCGCCAGGCCCTCGCCGAGATGCGCCGCCTGCTCGGTGTGTTGCGCACCGGCGAGCACAAGGAGGCCGGCGAATACGTTCCGCAGCCCGACGTCGAGCAGATCGACGAGCTCGTCGAGCAGTGTCGTATCGCGGGCCTGCCCGTCGACTTCAGGGTGGAGGGCACTCCACGCCCGCTGCCCAGCGGAGTTGAGCTGACGGCGTACCGCATCGTGCAGGAGGCGCTCACCAACACCCGCAAGCACGGGGGGCCGAACGCGGGCGCGAGCGTGCGGCTGGTCTACTTCGACGACGGCCTCGGGCTGCTCGTCGAGGACGACGGCAAGGGCGCCCCGCACGAGCTGTACGACGAGGGCGGCTTCGACGGCCAAGGCCACGGACTGATCGGCATGCGCGAGCGCGTCGGCATGGTCGGCGGAACCCTGGACGCGGGCCCCCGCCCAGGGGGAGGCTTCCGCATCAGCGCCCTGCTGCCGCTGAAACCGGCCCACTGACACGTGCACTCCCGCCCGACCGCCCAAGCCACGACCCCGCCACCGACCGAAGGCCACCGGAGGAACCCGCCATGCCGATCCGCGTGATGCTCGTCGACGACCAGGTGCTGCTGCGCACCGGGTTCCGGATGGTGCTCGCCGCCCAGCCGGACATGGAGGTCGTCGCGGAGGCGGGCGACGGTGTCGAGGCCCTCCAGGTGCTGCGCTCCACCGAGGTCGACGTGGTCCTCATGGACGTCCGTATGCCGAAGCTCGACGGTGTGGAGACCACGCGTCGCGTCTGCTCGGAGCCCAACGCCCCGAAGGTGCTGATCCTGACCACCTTCGACCTCGACGAGTACGCGTTCTCCGGGCTGAAGGCGGGCGCCTCCGGCTTCATGCTCAAGGACGTCCCTCCAGGCGAACTGCTGGCCGCCATCCGCTCCGTGCACAGCGGCGACGCCGTGGTCGCGCCCTCCACCACCCGCCGCCTCCTCGACCGGTTCGCGCCGATGCTGCCGGGCGGCAGCACAAAGCGCCGGCACAAGGAGCTGGAGCGGCTCACCGACCGGGAGCGCGAGGTCATGGTGCTGGTCGCGCAGGGACTGTCGAACGGGGAGATAGCGGCCCGGCTGGTGCTGTCGGAGGCGACCGTCAAGACGCACGTGGGCCGCATCCTGACCAAGCTGGCGCTCAGGGACAGGGTGCAGGTGGTCGTCCTCGCGTACGAGACCGGTCTGGTACGGGCGGGCGGGCACGGCTGAGTCACCATGTGACCGCCGCGTCACCGGAGCGTCCGCGCCGCATGCTGCCGCCCGACTGAAACGGCTGCGTGAGCGCGGCTTCGGACACCTCCTTCAGGCGGCTTCGGACACCTCCTCCAGTACGTCGCCGGGAAGGACGCCCCACCTGCGCAGGGAGAGTCGGGCCGTCCAGCAGCTCGATCACTGCCTGGAGCGGCTGCGGGAGCCGGAGTTCCCCGAGTACCTGGGCGCCCGGACCCTGTCTGTCGCCATCTGTCGCCATCTGTCGCCCCCGTCCAGGCCCTCCCACCGACCCCACCCGGCACCCCCCTTTCCGCACCGCCCCGACCTGCGGAAACCCACAGCCTGTGGACAGCCGACCGGCCCGCGAACCAATCGCGTTAACATGACGAGAAATCGTCCGGTACCCAGAGCGGACTGGAACGGGAAGGCCCCCGTCGAGTGAGTACATTCCAACAGCCAGACCCCAAGGACCGCCCCGCGCGGCTCACCGTGGGCGTCGTCGGAGCCGGCCGGGTCGGGCCGGCACTGGCCGCTTCGCTGCAGCTCGCCGGGCACCGCCCGGTCGCCGTCTCCGGGGTCTCCGACGCCTCCCGGCGACGGGCGGCGCTGATGCTTCCGGACGTGCCGGTCGTGACGCCCGCCGAGGTCATGGAGCGCGCCGAACTGGTCCTCCTGACCGTCCCGGACGACACGCTGCCGGGCCTCGTGGAGGGCCTCGCCGAGACCGGGGCCGTACGGCCGGGACAGTTGCTCGTCCACACCTCCGGGCGGTACGGCGCGAAGGTGCTCGACCCCGCCCTGCGCGAGGGAGCGCTGCCGCTGGCCCTGCACCCCGCGATGACCTTCACCGGCACCCCTGTGGACGTCCAGCGCCTGGCCGGGTGCTCCTTCGGGGTCACCGCGTCCGAGGAGCTGCGGCTGGCCGCCGAGGCCCTCGTGATCGAGATGGGCGGCGAGCCCGAGTGGATCGCCGAACAGATGCGCCCGCTGTACCACGCGGCCCTCGCCCTCGGCGCCAACCACCTGGTCACCCTGGTCACCCAGTCCATGGAGCTGCTGCGCGCCGCGGGCGTCGAGGCCCCCGACCGCATGCTCGGCCCGCTGCTCGGCGCCGCCCTCGACAACGCCCTGCGCTCCGGCGACTCCGCCCTGACCGGCCCCGTGGCGCGCGGCGACGCGGGCACCGTCGCCGCGCACGTCGCCGAACTGCGCAAGCACGCCCCGCAGGCCGTCGCGGGCTATCTGGCGATGGCCCGCGCGACCGCCGACCGGGCCCTGGCCCACGGACTGCTCAAGCCGGAGCTGGCCGAGGACCTCCTCGGGGTACTCGCCAACGGGACCGAAGGGGAGGCCCGATGACCACCGCCCTGTTGCGTACCACCGAGGAACTGCACGCGCGCGTGCGGCACGGCCGCCGTGCCGTGGTGATGACCATGGGAGCCCTGCACGAGGGTCACGCCACTTTGGTCCGCGCCGCCCGCCAGATCGCCGGAAGGGACGGCGAGGTCGTCGTCACCGTCTTCGTGAACCCGCTGCAGTTCGGCAAGGGCGAGGACCTCGACCGCTATCCGCGCACCCTGGACGCCGATCTGAAGGTCGCCGAACAGGCGGGCGCGGACGCCGTGTTCGCGCCCTTCGTGGACGAGGTCTACCCCGGCGGCGAGCCCCAGGTGCGGATCTCCGCGGGCCCCATGGGCGAGCGCCTCGAAGGGGCCTTCCGCCCCGGCCACTTCGACGGCATGCTCACCGTCGTCGCCAAGCTGCTGCACCTCACGCGCCCCTACGTGGCGCTGTTCGGACAGAAGGATGCCCAGCAGCTCGCCCTGATCCGCCGGATGGCGCGCGACCTGAACTTCGGCGTGGAGATCGTCGGCGTGCCCACCGTGCGCGAGGACGACGGTCTCGCCCTCTCCAGCCGCAACCGCTATCTGTCCCCGGAGGAGCGGCACACCGCGCTCGCCCTCTCCCGGGCCCTGTTCGCGGGCCGCGATCGGCATGCCGCCCAGGAGGCCCTGCGCGCGCGTGCCCGCGAAGTGCCCTCCACGCACGCGCGTGCCGAGGCCCTCAGCGCCATAGGGGAGTCGCGGGCAGCCGCGGACGCGCACGCGGTCGCGAAGGCCGTCCCCGGCGGTCCCGCCGCCGTCCGCGCCGCCGCCCGGCTCGTCCTCGACGAGGCCGGCCGCCAGGACCCGCCGCTGGGCCTGGACTACCTGGCGCTGGTCGACCCGTCGGACTTCACCGAGGTCCCCGACGACTTCACCGGCGAGGCCATCCTCGCCGTCGCCGCCCGGGTCGGGACGACCCGGCTGATCGACAACGTCCCGCTCTCTTTCGGAGCCCCCGAACCCGTCGACCCTCACGGAGCCGCCTCGTGAACCAGCGCAGGCACACCAGCACAGGCATACGACTGCACGCGCCCGCCCCAGGATGGTCCATCTCCGCGGACGTCGTGGTCGTCGGCTCCGGCGTCGCCGGACTCACCGCGGCCCTGCGCTGCGAGAGTGCCGGACTGAAGACGGTCGTCGTCACCAAGGCCCGCCAGGACGACGGCTCCACCCGCTGGGCGCAGGGCGGTATCGCGGCGGCCCTGGGCGAGGGTGACAGCCCCGAACAGCACCTGGACGACACCCTGGTCGCCGGTGCGGGCCTGTGCGACGAGGATGCCGTGCGCATCCTCGTCACCGAGGGCCCCGACGCCGTACGGCGGCTCATGACGACCGGCGCGCACTTCGACACCGACGACGAGGGGGGCATCGAGCTCACCCGCGAGGGCGGCCACCACCGCCGCCGTATCGCGCACGCCGGAGGCGACGCGACCGGCGCCGAGATCTCCCGGGCGCTCGTCGAGGCCGTACGCGCGCGTGGAATCCGTACGATCGAGAACGCGCTGGTCCTGGACCTGCTCACGGACGCCGACGGCCGCACCGCGGGCGTGAGCCTGCACGTCATGGGCGAGGGCCAGCACGACGGTGTGGGCGCCGTGCTCGCGCCCGCCGTGGTCCTCGCGACCGGCGGCATGGGCCAGGTCTTCTCCGCGACCACCAACCCGTCGGTGTCCACCGGTGACGGCGTGGCGCTGGCCAGTGCGTGGCGCGTGGCGGCGGAGATCGCGGCGTGACCGAGGGTCCGGCCGGTGCCGCCGCCGTGCTGACGTCCGTGGCCCTCTCGGCGGAGGCGTGCCTCAAGTGCAACGTCTACAACACGGTCTG
>CBFHCJ010000488.1:0-5614 GCA_965654005.1 uncultured Streptomyces sp.
CGGGCCCGCGTGGGACGCGGACCCGGCGACCGGTGGTTCCGGAGGACGACCGCGCCGGGGCGGTCGGGACGGATCACGCCGGAACGGATACGCCGGAACGGATACGCCGGAACGGATCACGCCGGGATGGTGCAGTCGAACGCGTGCAGGTAGGGGTTGACCGGGCGGATGTCGTCGACGACCAGGCCCGCGTCCTTGAGTCGGCCGACCATGCTCTTGGTGGTGTGCTTCGCCCCGCCGACGTTGAGGAGCAGCAGCAGGTCCATGGCGGTGCTGAACCTCATCGAGGGGGTGTCGTCGACCAGGTTCTCGATGACCACGACCCTCGCTCCGGGACCGCCCGCCGCGATGACGTTGCGCAGTGCCAGGGCGGTGCTGTCGTCGTCCCACTCCAGGATGTTCTTGATG
Source organism: uncultured Streptomyces sp. (assembly GCA_965654005.1). Taxonomy (GTDB): domain Bacteria; phylum Actinomycetota; class Actinomycetes; order Streptomycetales; family Streptomycetaceae; genus Streptomyces. The sequence continues at coordinate 409 of CBFHCJ010000488.1, forward strand.
ATGTAGACATCGGCCGCGACCGGGATGTCCACACGGCAGTCGCCGGGCACGATGTCCACCCGGTCCGCGAGCGCACCTCCCTCGCGCAACCGTGGGTCGGCGTTCTCCACCACGCGGGGCAGATCGAGCAGGGTGCCCCGCATCGACGGGTACTTCTCCAGCAGACAGGCGACCACATGTCCCTGGCCGCCCCCGATGTCCGCGACCGACGAACTCCCCGACAGATCCAGGAGTTGGGCGACGTCCCGCGCCGACTGCTCGCTGGAGGTCGTCATGGCTCGGTTGAAGACGTCGGCCGATTCCGGGGCGTCCTCGTGCAGGTAGGTGAAGAACTCCTTGCCGTAGAGGGCCTCGACGACGTTGCGGCCGGTGCGCACCGCCTCGTCCAGCCTGGGCCACGCGTCCCAGGTCCAGGGCTCGGTGCACCACAGCGAGATGAAGCGCAGGCTGTTGGGATCGTCCTCGCGCAGCAGCCGGGACATCTCGGTGTGCGCGAACGTCCCGTCCTCGCGCTCGGCGAAGACGTCGTAGCAGGACAGGGCCCGCAGCAGCCGCCGCAGCGGCTTCGGCTCGGCCTTCACCGCGGCCGCGAGGTCCTCCACGCTCATGGGCCGGTCCCCCAGCGCGTCGGCGACGCCCAGCCGGGCGGCCGCGCGGAGGGCGGCGGCACACGCCGCCCCGAATACGAGCTCCCTCAGCCGCATGGACGGCGGTGGAGCAGGGCTAACGGTCGACATGCGCCGCCTTTCCTCTCTGGGTCCACAAGGTGCTACGGCCGGCGGGTCAGCACAGTCCCGTGGGCTTGGAGGCCCGGCAGGAGTTGGCCTGGAAGTTGTTGTCCTTGACGGTGTCCGTGTTGACGAGGTCCGCCGGACCGTTGTGCAGCAGAGCGTTGCCGCTGATCTGGTTCCGCTGGTTCGGGGCGCCCACGATGCTCTTGTAGATCACGATGCCGCCCGACATGGGGGACGTGCCCGCGTTGTCCTTGATCACGTTCCGCGTCACCAAGGTGTCCTCGACCCCGGTCAGGACGATGCCCGAGCCCTGGAGGGAGGGCAGCCGGGCGGTCTTGGGGCAGAACTTGTTGTTCTTCTGGATGACGTTGTCGCTCACGGTCAGGGCGCCGGCGCGCGGTGTGTTCTCGTCGCCGACGACGAACACACCCACACAGTTGCCGGAGATGTCGTTGGCCGTGACGACGAGGTCCCTGAGGCGTCTGACGGTGACTCCGACCCGGTTGCCCTCCAGGCGGTTCCGTGCGATCACCGCCCCGTGGGTGTCCGTGGATCCGCCTTCGGCGGCGACCGTGTTGGCGAGGAACAGCCCCGCCTCGCCGTTGTCACGGGCGGTGTCGTCCAGGAACATCCCGCGGGCGGAGTGGTCCTGCGCGATGCCCCACACCTTGTTCTTCTCGGCGTTCACCTGACGGACCGTCAGTCGATCGGTCCACGTCGACCACAGCCCGTTCTTGGTGAAGCCGGACAGGGTCAGCGCGGCGACGGTGGTGTCCTCCACGGGATGGCCGTCCTTGCCCTCCACGCAGATCCCGTTGCCGGCCTTCGCGCAGGCGTTCGAGGTCGATCCGGTGGCCGGTGTGATCACCGTGCTCGGGCCGGAGCCGCGCAGGGTCAACCCGGACGTGGTCACCCGGACGCTCTCGCGGTAGGTGCCGGGGGTGAGGAGAACGGTGTCTCCCGGCTTCGCGGCGTCCACCGCCTTCTGGATCGACTCCCCCGGACGTACCAGGCGGATCATCGGGCCCGCGGCGGTCGCGGCGGTGCACCCGAGGCCCGAACCGACGAGCGCTGCGACGCAGGCGACGTAGGCGATATGGCGTTTCGTCATATTCTGTACGCTATGGCCGTCCGGCCTGTTGCAAGGTGGATCGGCCATTCGGGGGCGTGTCTGTGACCGGGGCCCGGGGCCCGGGGCCCGGGGCCGGGGCTGGAGGCGCCGTCACGGGGCTCCGCCCGAACCCGGGGGATCATCGCGAGACGTGGCCGACTCTCCAGGCGCCTCGATCACCTTCCCGGCCGTACTCGCGTAGTTGAATCGGGCCATGCGGTCAAGAGGAGGCCTCGGGGCAGTGGCGGCGTACGTCCGCAGTGCCCCGGGTACGTATGTGTGGCTGCTGGTCCTGTTCGTGACCACCGTCGCGCTGCACCGCATGTCGCCGGAGTTCGAGCAGAACTTCCTGCGGCAGCGGTCCACCAACATCCACGAGTTGTCGTCCAACCCCGTACGTGTGTTCATCACCAGCGCGATGTGGATGGACGGCGGGCACTGGCTGCCGTACGCCCTGCTCTACACGGTCTTCCACGCGCACGCGGAGCGCTGGCTGGACACCGCGCGCTGGCTGGCCGTGTGCGTCGCCGCGCACGTGCTGGCCACGCTGGCCAGTGAAGGGGCGCTGCTGCTGGCGATAAGGGACGGGCTCGCTCCGCACTCGGCGGTCAACACCTTGGACGTCGGGGTGAGTTACGCGCTGGCCGGGGTGATCGCCGTGCTCACGTACCGGATCGCCGCGCCCTGGCGCTACGCGTATCTGGCGGTCGTCCTGCTCGTCTTCACCATCCCTCTCACCGTCTCTCCCACCTTCACCGATTTCGGGCATTTCATCGCGGTGCTGATCGGTCTCGCCTGCTGTCCGCTCACCCGGGGGCGCGGAAAAGCATGGAATCCGAAGGAGACACCGGCCGCTCCCAGGAGTGGACGTCCGCCGCATGAGCAGCGGCAGTGAGCAGCCTGGAAGGTGGCCCTGACGGACGGGCGCCGGCGAAGCCCGGCGGGCGTGAGTTCGACGCACTAGTCGTCGGCGATGCGTACGACGGCGAGCGTGATGTTGTCGGGGCCGCCCGCGGCGATGGCCGCCTTCCACAGTTCGAAGGCGGCCCGTCCGTCGTCGTACTCCCGCAGCACTTCGTCGATCCTGTCGTCCGGTACCGGATCCGTGAGGCCGTCGGTGCAGATGAGGTACCTGTCGCCCGGTGACAACGGCGTCGTCGTCACATGCGGCGCGACGGCACGGTAGTGCGGGGAGCCGCCGAGGCACTGTGTGACCAGCGAGGTGGTGCGCTGCCCGGGCGCCGGCGGTGGGCTGTCGTCCACGCTCACCTGGCGCAGCCCGCCCCGGGGCGCGGCGAAGACCCGGCTGTCGCCCACGTTGAAGAGCAGCAGCGACTTGGGCAGCACGACCGCACCCGCGACGGTGGTACCCATCATGGCGAGGCCACCGCCGTCCACGCCGCCGCCTGCCGCGGTGTAGACGGCCCGGTTGCAGGAGTTCACGGCGTCCCGGACGGCGTCCTCGGTGCTCAGCGCCGACCCGACCGCCGCGAACCGCCGCACCACCAGCGCACTTGCCAGCTCACCCCCGGGATGCCCGCCGAGCCCGTCGGCGACCGCGACGACCAGGGGCGTACCCAGGGGGAACAGCAGCGTCTGCGGACTCTCCGTGACGGTGGCGCACAGCGTCCAAGGCCCGGCGACGAGGCTGTCCTCGTTCTTGTCCCGGAGCAACCCCGGATGGCTGAGCGCGCTGACCGCTACGTACACCAGTGATCAGCGGCGATTCGGGGCCTGGTCGTCCCCGACCCGCTCGCCCTCCGCCTGGGACGGCTCCGTGCGGGGTACGTCCGGGTGCTGTTCCATGGCACTGCGCTCGCCCGGCTCGTCGCGCTCGCCTTCGGCCTGCGACGGCGTGTGCGCGTACAGCCATGTGTCGTAGTCCGAGGCTCCGGATTTCATGGCAGGCCTCCTTCGTCGCTCCACCTCCATGGTCCACCCCCACGAGTGCCATGGCGAGACGAGCCGCGGCGCACGCCTGTGTCCACCTGCGCATCGACCTGCGCGTTCACCCTGCGCGTCCACCTCCGTGTCGCCGAGCACCTCTGTCAGTCCGCCTCCACCTCCGCCACCCGCACCCCCAACTCCGCCGCCAGCACCGGTGCCAGGTCCAGGAGCTGGGCGTGGCTGATCACCGCGCCGGAGAGGCGGCCGACCCCGCGGGCGACGTCCAGCTGCGCCGCGCGGCGCAGGTCCACGTCCACCAGCGTCGCCGCCGTGAGGTCGGCTTCCTTCAGAACGCAGTCCACGAACTCCACCCGCTCCAGACGGGCGCCCCCGAAGTCCGGCTCGACCAGGACGCAGCCCTCGAAGACGACGTCCTTGAGTCTCGCCTTGCGCAGATTCAGGCAGTCGATCTTGCCGCCGCACACCAGCACCCGCTCCAGCACCGCGCCGTGCAGCTGCACCCCGCCGAGCCGGGCGTCGACCAGCTCCACATCGCGCAGGTTCGCCTCGGCGAGGTCCGTGCCCACGCCCCGTATGCCCGTGAGGACACAGTCCAGCACGCGTGCGTGGTGCAGCTGGGTCTCGTCCAGCGCACAGCCCGTCAGCGCACAGTCCATGAACCGGGCGCCCCGGCCGTCCTGCCCGACGAAGTCCGCGTCCCGGAACTCCAGCCCGTCGTAGTCCCCGTCCGGCACCAACTCCCCGCCCTCGAAAGCCACCAGCTCCGGCAGCCGCACCTCCGGTCGCCGCGCCGCCTTCACCGCCCGATTCCTCAGCGCCATGCCCCCATCCTGCACTCCGCCACTGACAATCTCTCTGACCTGCGCCCGCACCGGGCTCATCGACACTTGACCTCAAGCGTGGTCGAGGTTGAACAGTGGGCCTCCTGGCAGCAGAGACGACGGGAGCCCGCCATGCACGCGATCCGCCTGCACGCCTTCGGCCCGGCCGAGAACCTCGCGTACGAGAAGGTCGAGGACCCGCAGCCGGGCCCGGGCCAGGTCCGTATCGCCGTCGCCGCGGCCGGCGTACACCTCCTGGACACCGCCCTGCGCGAGGGTTTCCATGGCCCGGGGCCCGGACCGACCCGGCTGCCCACCGTTCCCGGCCGGGAGGTCGCGGGCGTGGTCGAGTCCCTCGGCGAGGGCACACCCGGCCCATGGCTCGGCAAGCGCGTGGTCGCCCACCTCGGCTTCGCCCCGGGCGGCTACTCCGAGCTCGCCGTCACCGCCGCCGACCGCCTCCACGAGATACCGGACCGCCTCGACTTCGCGCAGGCCGTGGCCATGATCGGTACGGGCCGTACGGCGATGGGGATCCTGCAGTTCGCCGACCTGGGGCCCGGTTCGGTGGCCCTGATCCCGGCCGCCGCGGGCGGCATCGGCACGCTCCTCGTGCAGTACGCCGGGCACGC
>CBFHCJ010000489.1:0-5608 GCA_965654005.1 uncultured Streptomyces sp.
GTCGCCGACCTCGCCGCCGGGCCCTGGCCGCGCCTTGCCCGCGCGGCGTGCGCGCAGATGGTCGCGGCCGAAGCGGCGGCCGAGGAGGACCACCCCAGCTCAGCGCGGATCCTCGCCGACATCCGCCGAGTCTTCGTCGCCCAGCGCGAGGTCGACAGCCTCTCCACGGACGAACTCCTCCACCACCTGCGCCAGGACCTGGAAGGCCCTTGGGCGGAGTGGGGTCGCAACGGACTGAGTCCGCGTGAGCTCGGCTCGCTGCTGCGCGACTTCGACATCCGGCCCGGCAACGTCCGCCTCGCCGACGGCACCCAGCGCAAGGGCTACACACGCAACAAATTCCTCGACGCATGGCGCCGCTACTGCCCGACCGTTCACTCAGTGAACGCCGAGCCCGCCGCCCCTGCCTCGGACTGAGCCCCGCGTCCCCCGGTGGCCGTCCCTGCCGTCCCTGCCGTGATCTCGCAGGTCAAACGGCATGCGGTCGGGACGGAAACCGGGGGCAAGACGGCAGCGCGATCATGAAGACCGCGCTGCCACCAACAGGACGCTGCCTCGATTCGTCTTGTGCCGTCCCGGGCGTTCCCGCCGTATCACCGCAGGTCACAGCGCATGCGGCCGGGACGGCAAGACGGATCCGAACCGTCCACAGCCACCGACCCGCAGCCTCACCGAGGCTGCGGGCCACCAAGACGCGACGGCACCGCCAAGACGGAGCACCGCCGCCCCTGCCGTACCGGCCCTGACCTGCGCTTGCAACGGCCGGGACGGCAAAGACGGACCACGCCACCACCGCAGGAGTCTCCCGCTTGACCACTCTCGCCATAACCACCAAGCGCACCACCGCCCGCCGGGCGCCTGGCGCGGACCTCGCCGCGATCCCCACCCTCGGCACCACCGGCTGCATCCTGTCCTACGACGCGCTCAGGGGTGGCAAGTGATGACCAAGCACGCTGCTGAGCGGTATGCACTCGGCGCGGCGGGAGTCGTCATCATCGCCCTCACCGCCGGAGGGTTCTGGCTCTCGTACGCGCACCTCGCTGAGGTCGCCGGGCAGCACGGGCTGGGGGGCTCCCCGGTCCGCCAGTGGGCCTGGCCGGCGACCCTGGACGCGTTCATCGTCGCGGGCGAGCTGCTGATGCTCCGTGCGGGCCTGCGCCGGGTACCGGACTGGTGGGCCATCGGCCTCACGGCCACCGGATCGGTCGGCTCCATCGCGCTCAACGTCGCCGGGGTCAGCCGTACAGGGAACGCCACCGCTGTCTCCCACCTCGACTACGTGGTCGCCGCAGTTCCCCCGACCGCCGCGCTGCTGGCCTTCGGTGTCCTGATGCGGCAGATCCACCAGCTCGTCGCCGAGCCCACCGACGTTACCGAACGCCACAACCCGGCCAGCCACGGCCACAACCGCACCACCAGCGTCCAGCCCGCTGCACTTACGGAAGAGGACTCCGGTCTGCCGGAGCCAGCCGGCCTCGACGTGGCAGACGGCCAGGGCGACGTGGCGCGGGGGCCTGCCGAGGTGGCGCAGAAGCCCCCCGCTGTGTCCGACGAGTACCTCGCGATCGCCCGCACCGCGCCGCTGGGACGTGGAGGCCGCGCCTCGCGCCGCCACATCGAAGCGACGATCCGTGGCAAGGGCCTGTCCATCAGTAGGGCCGACGCGGAAAGGCTCAAGGACGTCCTGCAGGCCGAGCTCGACGATGACGCCTCTCAGCGGCAGGCCGAACGCGACATGGCCCCCGCTGACGCCTACTGAGTCACCGCAGCCGCTCCTATCGCCCTTCCCGCCCGACTCGCACCACTCGTCCCCGCGCAGGCCAGCGCGGGGACGAGTGACCGACCCTCCACGAGTCCACCCGACATCGCCACCCCACCCGATCGGGCCCTGCCCAGGCATGGGACGAGCGTGCTCAGTCACTGACCGGCCACCAACACCCCGCGGAGAAACACCCCATGCGCAACCAGGCCCACGAACTCCCAACCACCGAGCAGAGGATGACCACTACTACCCCAGCCACAACGCCAGCAAGGTATCCCGCTGGACCGTCCAAGGGCCGGCTCAACGGGGGTCCCTCCGCCCCGGGGGTGGCGGAGGGGCTCGGGCACCAGGGGGCGCCCGAGCGGTAACAGCCCGCAGGCACCGCCGCCGCCCAGCTGCCGCGTGCCGCCGACGCCGCCGCGCTGCACCGCGTCGCCCGCCGCCGCCAGCGCGAAGCCGTGCAACGCAAAGAACGCGTCGATGTGCGCTACAGCGTCGACGAGAAGGCCGACATCCTCCGTGAGGCTCGCTCGCTGAACATCGCCGGCGCCCACTACGTCGGCGCCGTCGTCATGGCCCACGTCCACGGTGATCTCGCCCTGCCCGGCCAGCGCACCGAACTCGATGACTACATAGACGAGCTGACCGCCCTCCGTGGCGAGGTCGCCAAGATCGGCCACAACATCAACCAGATCGCCAAGAAGCTCAACTCCGGTGGCCATCCACAGCCTGGGGACACGGCTGTCCTGGCCCAGGCCGAGCGCACCCTGACCGCGGTCGGCGCCACGGTCCGCCACATCGCGGCCGCCGCGAACCAGGCCGTCGCCAAGAAGGCGGCCCGGTGATCGCCAAGATCAGCAGCGGCAAGGAGACCGCCGGATTGATCCGGTACCTGTTCGACACGAAGAAGGCCAAGTACCACACCGACCCGCACCTGGTCGCCTCCTGGGACGGCTTCGCCCCCGACCCCGGCCGCAGGGACGACGTCGACGCCACCAGGAAGCTCCTCGTCGCCGACCTCGACCTGCACGTCAAGCAGGCCCGGCGGCTGGGCCGCGCGCCCGAGCGGCACGTGTGGCACTGCTCGCTCCGTGCCGCCCCCGAAGACTGCATCCTCAGCGACAAGGAGTGGGCCGACATCGCCCGCCGCGTCGTGGCGGCCACCGGCATAGCACCGGAAGGCGATCCGGACGGATGCCGCTGGGTCGCCGTCCGCCACGCCCCCGACCACATCCACATCGCCGCCACCAAGGTCCGGGCGGATCTGCGCACCGCGCGGCATTGGAACGACTACCACACCGCCGACCGTGAACTCGCCGCCATCGAGAAGGAATACGGCCTGCTCCAAGTGGTCCGCGGGGACCGCACCGCCGCCAAGCGGCCCACCCGTGCCGAGCAGGAGAAGGCCCGCCGCGCAGGCCAGGACAAGCCCGCCCGCGAACGGCTGCTCGCCACCGTGCGCACCGCCGTGGCAGCCGCCTCCAGCATGGAGGAGTTCGTCCACTTGCTCAGCCACATCGACGGCGTGCTCGTGGAAGTCGTGTACTTCCCCTCCGGTGATGTGCGCGGCTACAAGGTCGCTGCCGAAGACACCACCACCGCCGGCAAGGAGCCCGTGTGGTTCTCCGGCTCCGAACTTGCCCCCGACCTGTCCTTCCCCAAGATCCGAAAGCGCCTGGAAAACAGCGATCCGCAGCCCATCGGGCAGCCGGGCCGGCGCAGGCCCAACCCCTGGCACCAGGCCACCGCCGCAGCCGAACGCATCCCCGACCACCTTGACCAGGCCGACGACGAAGCCTCCCAAGCCCACCTCTCCGCCTTCGGCGAAGCCCTCGACGCCCTCCCACTTCTCGCACCCCAGGCACTGCGGCCCCAACTTCGCGAGGCGGCGACCGCGTTCGAGCGTGCCACTCGCTCCCGTATCCAGGCCGAACACCACCGTGCCCGCGCACTGCGCGGCGCCGTGCGGGCGATGGTCCGCGAGCCCACCCCCAAGGACGGCGCCATCCTGTCGATGTTTCTGGACGCCGCGATCCTCGTCGTGATCGCCGCCGCCCGCTGGCACGAGTTGCGCTACCACGACCAGCAAGTCGCCGCTGCCCAGCAGACACTGCTCCACCTCCAAGCCGCCTACGACCAAGCAGCCGCCGCACCCCTGGCCGCTCTCGCACAGCGCCAGCCGCCCCAGCAGGCCGTGGAGCGGCAGATTCGCCGCCTACGCCAGGTCGTACCCGAGCACGCGGAACAGGTCATGCAAGACCCCGCTTTCGCAGCCCTCACCACCGCCCTCGCCGAGGCAGAAGCAGCCGGACACGACCCGGAACAGCTCCTCCAGCAGATCGCCGACCAGCGCGCCCTGGACGACGCCCGCCGCCCTGCACGAGTCCTGACCTGGCGCATCCAACGCCTCAGCGCAAGGCCGGCACCCAGCGCACAAGCCCGCGCAGCACAGGCCCACGCAGCACAGGCCCGGAGCACCACACAGCGCCCCACCGCCCCGGCCCACCCGGCAGCCGCCGTCCCAGCCTCGCAACCGCAGCGCACACGACGGCGCTGATCACGCCCTTGTGGACAACCTGGGGGCACCACCTAGCTCCAGCCCTTCGACGAGCTCCCAGGTTCGTGCGTCCATCAGGCTCTCTCCATAGGGGCTGCACGCCCGAGATCTGAAGGGCACGCAAGGCTTTCCCGGATCACGCTGTCGCTGGCGCGGAGTGCCGCCGTCAGTTCGCCCTTCAACTCGTCCGGCATGGTCCCTGCCCCGAGGGCGCAGGAACGCACCAGTGCACGGCAGTCCTGTACTTGCCGGTCCGTGGCGATCGCGGTGAACAGAGGGTGAGCCAGGTTCTCGCGGGCCGCGTAGCCGTCTTCGGCCTCCGTCGTCCTGCGGTGGAGGTCCTCGACGATGCGGTGCGCGGCGGGCGAATCAGCGGAACCGATCGCGTCGAGGACGGTCAGGCCGAGCCGGGCATCGAAGACAGTCATCCCAGGTTCAGACCGGCGCTCAAGATAGGCGGCCGCCAGGTCCGCCAGGTGGCCGTCGCCCGTCTGCCCGGCGTCGCGGCGGCACAGGACGGTCAGGCATGCCGTAACGGCTTGCTCCCACGGATCGCCAGGCATCGTGTCGGCGAGGAGGACAGCGGCCCGTGCCGTGTCGCCCTCAACGAGAGCGGCGAGTACGGCGACCTGGCGCCCGTCGAGCATCCGCTTGCCTACGCCTCGGTGAGCTTCGATGTGCGTCAGGGCCTCGGCCCAGCGTCCCTCGGTCGTGAGCGTGCGCGTGCCGTCGGCGAGGAGCACGCGCCACAGCCACGCACGGACCTCGTGGCGGTCCTCGTCGGTCGCAGTGAGGACCGCCGGTACCGCGACGCCCTCGAACCGAGCATCTACGCCCGCCTCGACGGCCCCATGCAGGTCGAGCAGTCGCTGGCGGCCTTCATCAGCGCGGCCCGCGCGGATCTGGAGGCGGGCGAGGTTGACGACTGGTTCCAGCCCTCGGATTGCGCTCATGCCGGGCAGGGGGCAGGCGTGGAGGTAGGCGGCGGCGTGCTGGTGGCACATCTGGCGTGCGAGGTCGGGAAGGTCGAGATCGGAGGCTATGAGCGCGGCCTGGTTGTAGACAGCTGATGCGAGCCCTTGGTCGGTCTTGTTCACCGCGGTGTCGGCCAGGTCGACGAGAGCGCGCACACGCTCGGGCAGGGGCAGGCAGGCAGGCCGGAATCGGGCAACGAGCGGGAAGCGTTGGGCTGTGGGTCCGTGCGGGTCCATGGGTCCCCCAGGCATAAGTGAGAACTGGTAAGGCGACAGTGCCCGCCGGCCGTACCTCGGCGGGCACCGTCCGCTACA
>CBFHCJ010000490.1:0-5603 GCA_965654005.1 uncultured Streptomyces sp.
GGGGGCTCCGCGCGTTCGCGATGCATCGACATCCGCCCCACGAAGACATCCACCACTGTAGCCTCAAACGTCCGGGGCATGCAAGCGCATTGCCATGCTGGGCAAATTGTTAAGTGGAAGAAGTGATCAGCGGGGGCGTGGAGGACCCGGCGGACGCCATCGCCGAGATCCGGAAGATCCACGCCGAGGCGGAGGCAGAGGCCGGTCTGTGAGCGACTGGAGTGGGAGTGCAAGCCGAGCGAGGAGTGCCTGACCGCGGGGCTCCCCGTCGGCGTGGTGGCGGAGGTGGAGCGCATCGCCACCGAAATCGCCGCCCCCGGACGCGATGCCGAGATGGTGGGCAGCCGACCGGAGGGGAAGCCCGGCGGGTTGCGGAACTTCCCCATCTTCGGCGGACGCGGATTCATCCAGTTCCACGCGGTTCCCCGCCACGAGTGCGTCTACGTCTGCAACATCGTGTGGAACGGGTGAACCGGACCTACTTACCGGACCTACTTGAAGAAGGCGATCCCATCGTCCGGGAGGTCGTCCGGGAGGGCCTTCGCCCAGCGCTCGACGTCCTCCGGGGTGACGACCTTCTTCAGCTGGGCGGACATGTAGGGGCGCAGCTCGACCTCGGGGGTCTGCTTCTCGCCGACCCACATCAGGTCGCTGTTCACGTAGCCGTACAGCCGCTTCCCGCCGCTGTACGGCCCTGAGGCCGCCGTCCGCGCCACCGCGTCCGTCGCGAGGTCGATCTGCGGCTTCTTGTCGGCCAGCTCGCCGTACCAGACCTCGACGACCCCGTCGTTGCGGACCATGGTGACCTCCACCTTGCGGTCCGCGTCGATCCGCCAGTAGCCGGACTCGGACTCCAGCGGCCGGACCTTGTTCCCGTCGCCGTCCAGCACCCAGGTGTGGGAGCGGTACTCCAGGAAGTCCCGGCCGTCATGGGTGAAGGAGACCTCCTGCCCGAAGTTGCACTTCTCGGAACCGGGGAAGTCGTGCACGCCCGCGCCCGTCCAGTTACCGAGCAGGAAGGCGAGCGGGACGAGGTCCTTGTGGAGGTCGGACGGGATCTCGATCATGAGCTGCTTTTCGTCGTGTATGGCAGGAGGTCAGCGCTGGCCCTGGTACAGCTTCTTCACGGTCAGTCCGGCGAAGGCGAGAACGCCGACGCAGACCAGGACCAGCAGGGTTTCGAAGAAGATCTCCACGGGGGTGCTCCTTGGTGAGCGAGGGTAGGTACACAGAGCCAGGTCCCACTTTAGTCGGGCGGGACGCGGGCCTCACTGTGAGGTGTGCTGATAGGGGTCAGCCCGGGAACCCCCCGCCCTTGACCACGTCGACGAAGCGGGCCCACGCGGCGGCCTCGAAGACGAGAGCACCGCGGGCGGGGGCCTTGCTGTCGCGGACGGGGACGAGCGAGGGGAGGTTGTGGGCGACCTCTACGCAAGAGGCGGCCTCGTCGCCGCAGTAGGAGCTCTTGCGCCAGGCGGCGGCGGTCAGGAAGTCGTCGGAGACCTCGACGCAGGCGCCGCCATCCTGGTTGCTGTAGCTGCTCTTGCGCCACGTCGCGTTGCTCAGGTCGATGGCTCGCACGGCGCTTCCTCCAACATCCGCAGGATGAACTTCCGCGATTCGCTTGGGGACAGGGCCAAATCGCGTACCAGATCGTATCGGTGCTGGAGCCGTTCGACAGCCGCCGTTTCCTGGACGAGTTCGCCCGAGTATCCGGTCTCCACCCACGCAACGGTCTGGCCGTCGGCGCCCCGCAGGAACATGGTGTCGGTGTTTGTCAGCCCGTGAAGTCCGGCGGACAGCGGCAGAACGTGGATGGTGACATTGTCGCGGTTCTCCATGTACAGCAGGTGCTCCAGCTGCTCGTGCCACCCTTCGGCATCCCGCAGTGGGGTGCGCAGCACAGCCTCGGAGAGGATCGTGCGGAACCGTGGCGCGTGGTCCGTCATCAACAGCTCGCGGCGCCCGACGCGCGCCCCGATCTGGACCTCCAACTCCTCCCCTCGCAGCCCACCCGCCGCAAGCAGCTCACGTGCGTATCCCGGGGTCTGCAACAGGCCGTGAACGGTACTGACCCCGAAGTGCCACAGGCTCACCGCCTCGCTCTCCAGCGTCATGTACCGCCGGTACCGCTCCTTGAACTGCGACGGGTCCCCCACCGCCAGCTCCCACAAGGCGAGCAACAGCCCCGGCGTCCCGTAGTGCTGGTCCAGTGCCTGCACCACCTCCGGACTCCCCAGGGTCTGCCCGCTCTCCATCTTCCCGAACAGCGACCAGTCCCAGCCCAGCACCTCGCCGAGCTTCCGCAGGCTCTCGCCCCGCTCCGTGCGCAGTAACCGCAGCTCCTCCGCGAACCGCCTCCGTGGCTCCTGGCTCCGTCCGGTGATCACCCGTCTCGGCGGCATCGTGCTCCTTGGTGGAAGAAGACCGTGGAAGGTGTGGAAGTAGTGCCGAGAGGCGGCGAAGGAGACCTCGTCCACGGCGTTCAGGCCCTGCTCAGGGGCCATGCTCGTACTGTCCGGAACACGCAGCGTAGTCCAGTCGTCGCACTGAGCGCAGGCGTTGGCGAAAAGGAGCGAACCATATGACAAGCGAGCCGGTCGTCGCCTTCGAGCGCGGGACACTCGTCTACGACCCGGCTACGCGCAAGGTCGGCGAGTACCAGGACCGCTCGGGTCCGTACGCGATGCTGCGCCCCGTCGGCGGCGGCAGGGAGTGGCAGGCCGACCCGGCGGCGCTCCGCGCTGCCACGCCCCGGGAGCGGCTGAGCGCCGGGGTGCGGGCGGCGAACGAGCGCACCTGGACCGCCGACGACACCAGCCGCCCGCCCCTGCCGGTGCGGGGCTGTACGACGTGCGCGGAGCTGGCCGCGCGGCGGGAGATCGCACGGGCGGAGTACGACGGCAGCACGGAGACGGACGCGAACGTACTGCTGCGCCGGCACCACAACCGGGAGCACCGCGCCTGACCCGGGAGGGCTAGGCTGCGGGCATGGCGAAGAAGCTCGTGATCAAGGTGACGGCCGGTACGGACGCCCCGGAGCGCTGCTCGCAGGCGTTCACCGTGGCGACCGTCGCCGTGGCCAGTGGCGTCGAGGTCTCGCTGTGGCTGACCGGTGAGTCGTCCTGGTTCGCGCTGCCGGGCCGGGCCGCCGAGTTCGAGCTCCCGCACGCGGCTCCGCTGCCCGACCTGATCGAGTCGATCCTGGCAGCCGGGCGGATCACCCTGTGCACGCAGTGCGCGGCCCGCCGTGAGATCACCGAGAAGGACGTCATCGAGGGCGTACGCATCGCGGGCGCGCAGGTGTTCGTGCAGGAGGCCCTGGCGGACGACACCCAGGCGCTCGTGTACTAGGGCCTGTTCCGCGGCAGGCGACCTTCCCCCGGGAGCGCAGGCGGCGGCTTTTCCGGCGCCTTGTGCGTAGTCGGGCCGCCGAGGTGTCAGGGGACGTCCACAAGGGCGTACGCGGTCGTGCAGGGTGTCCGCGCGGCCGGCCGCACCGGCTGCCCGGCCCCGCCCCCGTACGACGAACCGGCGGCGGAGGTCGGCCGCAAGCCGGTCGGCGCGGCCTTCCCATGCTCCGTCGACGTCCGGCCCACCACACAGGGCACAGTCTGCGGGCCGCACCGTCCGCCTTGCTCAAGGTGCGGCGATCCCACGCATGCGCTGCAGCGCAGACCTCACACCCACAACCAAGAAGGTCAAGAATCGTTAAAGTTACTCGAACTGGAGAGCGATCTTCGGATGGCCGACATAGGCTCGGTTGAGCCCGAATCAGGGGCGCAGACGGGGGCATAGACGGGGGCGTAAACGGGGCACAGACGGGGACGGGGCTCTTCAGGAGCTTGTTCCCATTTTTCATGCAATGCGGCTGATTCAGGCATGCCTGCCGCCAGTTTTCACATTTCCTGAGCGCGTCGCGCGTTTGCATGCCCATAATCAACGGGGGGGCACGTTCAGTGATCGTGGACGAGGTCTACGAACTCGTCCCGGATAACCTGTTTATCCGGGCCGATGACTTAGTTCCCGGAAGCTCCGTCTTCCTTAAGTTAGAGGGGCTCAATCCGGCAGGTTCGGTCAAGCTCAAGACCGCCATTGCCTTAGTGAATCAGGCAGAGGAATCCGGCCGTGAATTCCCGCGCACCCGGCTCATCGAATCCACGTCGGGAAATATGGGTGTGGCGCTGGCCATTATTTGCGCATCGAAGGGATATCACCTCACCTGCGTAACGGATCCGAATGTCAATTCCCAGTCCGTACGGCTGATGGAGGCGCTGGGCGCCGAGGTCGTCGTGATCGACCGGCGGGACGAGAACGGCGGCTTCCTGCAGTCCCGCATCAGCTACATCGGTGAGCGCCTGCTGCTCGAACCCGACACCTACTGGTTGAACCAGTACGCGAACCCGGCCGGCCCGCAGGCACACCGGGAACGCACCGGACGCTCCATCCTCGAGGAGATCGGGCATGTCGACTACGTCTTCATCGGCGCCGGCACGACCGGGACCCTGATGGGCTGCGCGGAGTACTTCCGCGAGCACAGCCCGGGCACGCGGATCATCGCGGTGGATTCTGTCGGATCGGTGTCGTTCGGCGGCCCGGCGAGCCGGCGCCACATACCCGGTCTGGGAACGAGCAGACGGCCGGAGATCCTGGACGAGGAAAAGATCGACGAGGTCGTCCTCATCCCGGAGTCGGACACCGTGAACATGTGCAGAACACTCGCCGAAACGCGCGGACTACTGCTCGGCGGATCCACTGGAACGGTTCTTGCCGCCGTCAGAGAAAAAGCCGAAGAGATTCCTGACGAAAGCGTCATCGTAGCCCTCTCACCGGACTTCGGTGAGCGCTATCTGGAGACCATCTACAACGACGCCTGGGTGGCCGAACGGTGGCCAGGAATCGTGTGCGACGACATGTTGGCAATGCCCCGGGTCCGGGTTCGGGCCTGAGGAAAGGAATATGAGCATGTTCGACTTCGATGTGGTGGCGGGCGAGATCGTTCGCGACGTACTCAACAGCAAACGTACCGAGGTTCTCGCCATTGTCGGCGACGCCTATCGCAGCCATGAGGCGGGGGAATCCGTCAATCCGGACAGCTACTTCCTGCGTTTCCCCGAAAAGCCCGACTCCCGGATCATCGCGCTGCCCGCCTACCTCGGCGCCGATGTGCGGCTCGCGGGTATCAAGTGGATCTCCAGCTTCCCGAAGAACACCCGGGAAGGAAAGCCCCGGGCCTCGGCCGTGCTGATCCTCAACGACTACGAGACCGGCTATCCGATCGCCTGCCTGGAAGCTGCGAACATCAGCGCGGCCCGCACGGCCGCCTCTACCGCTGCCTTCGCGGCATGCTCGACGAGCTCCGCGGTCGCCGTCGGGAGACGGCGGCGCATCGCGACGAGCGGGTCGCGTCGCGGACGCACCCCGTCCAGCGCCGCGGTGCCGATCGTGCGGGTCAGGCCCGACAGCGCGCGGGCCCGGGCCCAGGTGGAGGCGCCGGCCCCGCCGCGCAGGCTGCGCACCAGCGGCCCCACCTCGCCGCCGAGCTCGCGCACGTCGGTGGCGATCCGCACCAGCGGGTCACCGAGGAAGTGGCCCTCGAGCCG